>DAIOWB010000331.1:0-2933 GCA_036758725.1 Lacibacter sp. | reverse complement strand
GTAAGTCAGATGCCGGTTGATGGTACATATCCCAGCGGTACTACACAATGGGAAAAAAGAAATGTATCTGACCTGGTGCCTGTATGGGAACCTGGTGTATGTATTCAATGTGGCAACTGTGCATATGTTTGTCCGCACAGTGTTATCAGGGCTAAGTTTTATCACAAGGATCATATAAAAGATGCACCGGCCGATTTTAAATTAGCTCCTATAAATTCAAGAGGTTTTCCTGAAACACAATATTCATTGCAGGTTTATTTAGAAGATTGTACCGGTTGTAATTTATGTGTGGAAGTATGTCCGGCTATTGATACGGCTGACCGTTCCCGTAAGGCGATTAATATGGCTGATAAAGATCCTATTCTTGAAAAAGAAAAAAAGAATATTGAATTCTTTGAAAATATTCCATGGAACGATCGTTCAAAAATTGATTTCTCTACAGTGCATGGTGCACAATTCCTGGAGCCATTGTTTGAATTTTCAGGAGCATGTGCCGGTTGTGGTGAAACACCTTATTTAAAATTGATGTCGCAATTATTTGGTGAACGTTTACTGGTTGCCAATGCAACAGGTTGTTCATCTATTTATGGTGGTAACCTGCCAACCACACCATGGACGGTGAACAAAGAAGGAAGGGGACCGGCATGGAGCAACTCTTTGTTTGAAGACAATGCAGAGTTTGGTTTAGGTATGCGTATTACAGCCGATAAACAGTTAAACGTTGCCAAACAATATTTGCTTGAGTTAAAAAGTGAATTGGGTGAAACAGTGGTGAATGAAATACTGGATGCCAAACAAATTCTTGAATCAGAACTTGCACAGCAGCGGCTAAGAGTGCAACTGTTGAAAGAAAAGTTGAGAACAATGGATTCATCAGCTGCACAACATTTATTATCAGTAGCAGATCAGTTAGTACGTCGCAGTGTTTGGTTAGTAGGAGGCGATGGATGGGCTTATGATATTGGTTATGGTGGTTTAGATCATGCATTGGCTAGTGGAAGAAATATTAATATACTTGTTTTAGATACCGAAGTGTATTCAAACACAGGTGGACAATCATCTAAATCAACACCCACAGCAGCAACTGCAAAATTTGCTGCAGGTGGTAAAACAGGTGGTAAAAAAGATTTAGCGATGCAGGCTATTTCATATGGAAATGTATATGTGGCAAGAGTTGCCTTTGGTGCTAATCCGCAACAAACATTGTTAGCCATGAGAGAAGCAGAAGCATATGACGGCCCTTCATTGATTTTAGCATACAGTCATTGTATTGCTCATGGTTATGATTTGAAAGATGGATTAAGTCAGCAGAACAATGCAGTAGCAAGCGGTCACTGGCCTTTGTTACGTTACAATCCAATACTGAGAAAGAAAAATCAAAATCCATTTGTTTTAGATTCTCCAAGGCCAACCATGTCGTTAAGGGATTATGCATACAATGAGTTGCGATATAAAGTTCTTACTATGACTAATCCAAAAGTAGCAGAAGAATTAATGATACATGCACAGGACTTAGTGAATCTGAAATGGAAAACCTATGAAGAAATGGCAACAAAGAAAGCAAGTGATTTTGTTCCGATAGCTTAAAGAAGTTTATAGTTAATAGTTTATAGTTAATAGTTTTTAGTTTATAGTTGAAAGCCATCATCTTTGTTTTTACTTAGTAGTATGAACTATGGACTATAGACTATGGACCATGAACCATGAGCTTTGAACAATTAAAAAAACAGATTATGAAATTATATACCAATTACATGGGCCTGAAATTAAATTCACCCATTGTAGTCTCTGCCTGTACATTATCAGAAAAAACAGAAAAAATTGTAATGATGGAAGATAATGGTGCCGGGGCAGTGGTACTTTTTTCTTTATTTGAAGAACAGATAAAAAAAGAAGAAGCCAGGTTTAAATCAACCATGTCTGCAACAACCAATGCATTTGCAGAAGCACAGGATTTTTTTCCTGACCTCGATGATTATAATGTAGGTACAGATGAATACCTGGAAAATATCCGCAAAGCAAAAGAACGTGTAAAAATCCCCATTATTGGAAGTTTAAACGGCATTACCAATGAAGGATGGATTGATTATTCAAGAATGATGGAACAGGCCGGAGCCGATGGTATTGAAGTAAACATCTTTTTTATTCCGGGAGATGTGAATTTGTCTTCTTCTCATGTTGAGCACCGTTATATCAATATCATTGAAGCAATTAAGAGCAATGTAAAAATACCTGTGGCAGTAAAATTAAATCCTTACTTCAGTGCAATGGGAAATATGGCACAACGCATGCAACAGGCAGGAGCTGATGCATTGGTTTTATTTAACCGGTTTTATCAACCCGATTTTGATATCAATCAACTCATTATTAAAACCGATTTGCATTACAGTGAATCCAATGAAATCAGGTTGCCGCTATTATGGATCGCATTATTATATAACAAAGTAAAATTATCACTGGCCGCAACTACCGGTGTACAAAGTGCAGTAGAAGTAATTAAATACATTTTAGCCGGCGCTGATGTGGTAATGACAGCTTCTTCTTTATATAAAAACGGCATTCCGTATTTAAGAACGATGAACAAAGAACTGCAGGACTGGATGTTTATGATGGGCTTTGATGATATCAGTTCATTTAAAGGCACCATGAGCCAGCAAAACATTTCAGATCCTACTGCATACGAAAGAGCCAACTATATTAAAATACTGGAAGGGGTAAAATAAGTTATATGAAACCTCACAGGTTTTAGTTAGTTTTTTTATTTATGCACTCTGCAAAAAACCTGTGAGGTTTTTGCAGCTAATCCTTTCATCATCTTTTTATCAAAGCAACTATTGTAATTCCTGCCATTACAAAGGCTGGGATTATTGCATCTGGTTATTGCTTTTCTCAACAGCGTTTCAATCAAAAATTTGCCCTTATCTTGCAGAAAC
>DAIOWB010000330.1:0-2998 GCA_036758725.1 Lacibacter sp. | reverse complement strand
TTGTAGCCAGTATAAAAGGAAGTAAATCCCATCAGCATATCAGTGATGCATTAACCGTTTTGGAAAATATGGAGCACAGGGGAGCTTGTGGTTGTGAAAATAATACTGGCGATGGTGCTGGTATTATGATTCAAACACCACATGAATTTTTCTTTGAAGAATGTTTGAAGCTGGGTGTTCATCTCCCATCCTTCGGAAAATATGGAGTTGGTGTCATTTTCTTTCCCAGAGAAATTAAGCTTCGTGAAGAATGCAGGGATATTTTCAATCGTACTGCTGAAAAGTTAGGATTGGAAATTCTCACATACAGAAAGGTGCCTGTAAATCCGGATGGAATAGGCCCAACTGCATTAAGTGTTGAACCGGAAATGGAACAGGTATTTGTTGCATGCCCTGATCATATCAATAATCCTGATGAGTTTGAACGTAAATTATTTGTGTTGCGTAATCATGTAACACATCTCATTAACAGTACAGTAAAAAAAGATGCCATTGGTTTTTACATTGCATCGCTTTCATATAAAACCATTATCTATAAAGGACAATTAACAAGCAACCAGGTTCGTAGTTATTTTCCTGATCTCAGTAATAAAAGAGTTGTAAGTGCTTTTGGTTTAGTACACAGCCGTTTTGCAACCAATACATTTCCTTCCTGGAAACTGGCACAACCTTTTCGTTTTATTGCACACAATGGCGAAATCAATACACTGCAGGGAAATTTAAACTGGTTAAAATCAAGTGAACATGGTTTTACATCTCCCAATTTCACTGAACAGGAAATGGAAATGTTATTGCCAATTATTACAGGCGGACAATCTGATTCAGCTTGCCTGGATAATATGATTGAATTGCTGGCAATGACAGGCCGTAGTTTACCGCATGTGATGATGATGTTAATTCCGGAAGCCTGGGATGGTAATGATCAAATGGATCCTGTAAAGAAAGCTTTTTATGAATATCATGCATCTATCATGGAACCATGGGATGGTCCTGCATCCATATCATTTACTGATGGAAAAATTATTGGCGCTACATTAGACAGGAATGGATTGCGTCCTTCCCGTTATTGTATTACAACAGATGATCGTGTAATTATGGCCAGTGAAACAGGTGTGCTTTGGATTGATCCGAAAACGATAATCAAAAAAGGAAGATTGCATCCCGGAAAAATGTTTGTGGTGGATATGGAACAAGGCCGCATCATCAGTGATGATGAACTAAAGCATACGATCTGTTCACAAAAACCATATGCAGATTGGCTCAATCAAAATAAAATTCGTTTAGAAGAATTGCCTGAACCAAGAGTTGCATTTACACACTTGAATGATGAAAATATATTAAAGTATCAGAAAGCTTTTGGTTATTCAACTGAAGATATTGATACTATTATTAAGCCCATGGCACTTGATGGAAAGGAACCTATTGGTTCAATGGGAACAGATACACCATTAGCAGTGTTGAGTGATCAGCCACAGCATCTTTCATCATACTTCAAACAATTGTTTGCACAGGTTACTAATCCACCTATTGATCCAATACGTGAACGAATGGTGATGAGTTTAGCTGCATTTGTTGGTAATAATGGAAACCTGTTGGAAGAAGATCCGATGCATTGTCATACAGTAGCATTAAAACAACCTATCTTAACAAGTACAGAACTGGAAAAAATCAGAAGTATTGATACTGGAATCTTTCAGGCAAAAACATTGCAAACTTATTTCCGTGCCGATGGCAAACCTGATTCTTTGAAAAAAGGATTGGAACGTCTATGTCGTTATGCAGAAGATGCGGTACATGATGGATTTGAAGTATTGATTTTGTGCGACAGAGCGGTTGATAGTGATCATGCAAATATTCCTTCTTTACTTGCAACGGCTGCAGTTCATCATCACTTAATCAGAAAAGGATTACGTGGACAAGTAGGAATTGTTGTTGAAGCAGGTGACGTTTGGGAAGTGCATCACTTCGCTTGTTTAATTGCTTTTGGAGCAACAGCAATTAATCCATACCTGGCATTGGCATCCATCCGTAATATGAAGCTCAGTGGTCAATTGCAAACAAACCTTGAATGGGATTCATTGCGTAATAATTATATCAAAGCTGTTTGTGATGGATTGTTGAAAGTATTTTCTAAAATGGGAATTTCAACATTGCAATCATACCAGGGTGCACAGATATTTGAAATTCTTGGATTAAGTCAGGATGTAGTGGATAAATATTTCACTGGTGCAACAAGCCGAATACAGGGAATAGGATTAGAGGAAATTGCAAAAGAGGCACTGGTGAAACATTATTTTGCTTTCAGTAAAAAAGATATTCCTGTTGATCGTTTACCTGTTGGTGGCCTATACCAATGGAAACGTAAAGGAGAATTTCATTTATTTAATCCAACAACAATTCACCTGCTGCAATATTCAACCAGGATGAACGATTATGCAACATTCAAAAAATATTCAAAGCATGTAAACGATCAGAGTGAGAAAGCCGCAACACTCAGAAGTTTATTTGAATTTAAACGTAACCGGCCTTCTATCTCTATTGATGAAGTTGAACCGGCAGAAAATATTTACAAACGTTTTGCAACTGGTGCAATGAGCTTTGGTTCTATTTCATGGGAAGCACATACCACATTGGCTATTGCTATGAACAGGTTGGGTGGTAAGAGTAATACAGGCGAAGGAGGTGAAGATGAAAGACGTTATGAAAAATTAGAGAATGGCGATTCAATGCGTTCTTCAATAAAGCAAGTTGCATCAGCACGTTTTGGAGTAACCAGCTTATACTTAACCGAAGCAGATGAATTGCAAATTAAAATGGCTCAGGGTGCAAAGCCGGGAGAAGGTGGACAGTTGCCAGGTCATAAAGTGGATGAATGGATTGGAAAAGTGCGTCATGCAACACCGGGTGTTGGATTAATTTCTCCACCACCACATCATGATATTTATTCTATTGAAGATTTAGCACAATTAATTTTTGATTTAAAGAATGCAAACAGAAA
>DAIOWB010000329.1:0-3012 GCA_036758725.1 Lacibacter sp. | reverse complement strand
GTTAAAGAGGATGAGACGATGGAAGTGAAGAATTTTGAAGACCTTGAGATTTGGCAGTTAGCAAGGGTGCAGACAAATGATTTTGATTATTTAGTTGATAATACTCCCCTGGCCAAAAATTTTGAGTTAAGAAACCAGATGGATGCTTCATCAGGATCTGTAATGGATTGTATAGCTGAAGGATTTGACAGATCTGGAAACAGCGAGTTTAAAAATTTTCTCATCATTGCAAAAAGCTCAAATGCAGAGTTCCGTTCACAATTATTCAGATGTTTAGACAGAAAGCATATTAATAAAGATAAGTTTGATGAGTTGCATAAAAAAAATGAAATTTTAGGAAATAAACTGATGGTCTTTATTACCTATCTTCAAAAATCAGAATTCAAAGGTCAACGCTATAAGAATAAAGAATAACAGCAAATAACGAACCTCAAACTTCAAACTTCAAACCCAGAATGTACGACTTACCGCATCACAAAGAGAAAGATCATGAAATAGTACTTCAGTTCATGAAAGATCATCCCTTTGTTTTCCTGACAGGGTCAGATGCAGATAATAAACCAGCAGCTACACAGGTTCCTGTTTTTATAGATGAGAAGGAGGGGAAATATTTTCTTACCGGTCATATCATGCGGAATACAGACCATCATAAAGCATTTGAACAAAATAAAAATGTTCTGGCTGTATTTACAGGCCCGCATACATATGTAAGTGCTACCTGGTATACTAAGCCGGTGGGGAGTACCTGGAACTATATGAGTGTGCATGCAAAAGGAACCATAAGGTTTGGAGATACAAATGAGTTGATATCAATTCTTAAACGTCTTTCTCTTCATTACGAAAATAACAATGCATCATCAGCGACTGTGTTTGACAATTTACCTGCTGAATACACGGAAAGAATGATGAAAGCAATTGTACCATTTGAAATTGAGATTAATGACTTACAACATGTTTTTAAATTAAGCCAGGACCGTGACGAGAAAAGCTATGATAATATTATTAAGCAACTGAAGCAAAAAGATGGTGATGCGAAAACTATTGCAGCGATAATGGAAAAACGAAAATCAAAGGTATTTCCATCATGAAAAAATATTCATTTTACGGACTGTTGATATTTAGTTTATCCTGTTCAAATACAAAGAAGATGCAAAACAGCTCACCAGGCGTTGGAAAGGAAACTTATATTCAAGGGGAGTTTGATAAGCAAGGACATCGTGGTTGCCGTGGCCTTATGCCGGAGAATACTATTCCTGCAATGATCAATGCTTTGGGGTTAGGCGTAACTACTTTAGAAATGGATGCAGTCATCACAAAAGATAAAAAAATTATTTTATCACATGAGCCCTTTTTTAATCATGAAATAACAACAAAACCCGATGGTAACTATGTAAATGAAAACGAAGAGAAGAATTTGAATATTTATAAGATGACCTATGAAGAAGTGAAAACATATGATGTGGGGATGAAGCCACATCCCCGTTTTCCAAATCAACAGAAGATGAAAGCGATCAAACCTTTGCTTTCAGATTTAATTGACAGTGTGAAGAAAGATATGATGACCAGAAGAAGACCTTTCCCTTATTATAATATTGAAACGAAAACACAACCGGCTACAGATAATATTTACCACCCGGCTCCGGCAGAATTTGTTGAACTGCTGATGGCAGTGATCAAAGAAAAACAAATCGAAGAAAATGTGATCATTCAATCTTTTGATTTCAGAACACTGCAATACCTCCATCATCATTATCCGGGCATAAAAACAGCGATGCTGATTGAAGATTTTGATATAAGGGGATTGGATTCACAATTAAAAGCCCTTGGTTTTACTCCCAATATATACAGCCCGGCATACCAATTAGTGAATGAAGAGTTGATAAAGAAATGCCATGAACAGCATATAAAAATAATTCCCTGGACAGTTAATGATAAAGCAAGGATTGAAGAATTAAAAAAGATGGGAGTTGATGGAATAATTTCTGACTATCCTGATTTATTTAATGAGTAAAATTGGTTAATCAGAATTCAGGCAGATTTTTTTTATCTAACCCCAGCCATTTCTCAGCATTTCTCTGGAAAATTTTTCGGGTAGTTTTTTTACCCAGGGCCATTTTCTCTATTAGCCTTCCGGGTTTAAGCTCACCCAGGGGGAAAGGATAATCACTACCAAGGCAAATGGTATCTTCTCCCATAATATCAATTAAAAATTCAAAGGCTTTTTTATCATGCACCAAACTGTCAATCCAGAATTTGCCAATATAGTCTCTTGGATTGAGTGGGTTATCTGCAGCTACTAAATCCGGACGCACATTAAACCCATGTTCAATTCTACCGATTGTAAAAGGGAAAGATCCACCACCATGAGCAAATGCCACCCGTAGTTTTGGAAATTTTTCAAAAACGCCGCCAAATATCATTGAGCAGATTGCCCTTGTTGTTTCAGCAGGCATACCTACCAACCATGGCAACCAGTATTTCTGCATATTATCTTCGCCCATCATCTGCCATGGATGTACAAAGAGAGCACAGCCGAGTTTTTCAGCTGCTTCATAAAAAGGAAAGAAATCCTTTTCAGATAAATTTTTTCCATTGATATTAGAACCAATTTCAACACCGGGCATTTTCAATTCTTTTATACATCGTTCCATTTCTTTTATTGCAAGGTTTACGTCTTGCAAAGGAACAGTGCCTAAACCTATAAAATGATTTGGTTCTTTTTCTACAGTTTCTGCAATATGATCATTAAAAAAACGGGATGTTTCCAAACCATCATCCGGTTTGGCCCAGTAATTAAATAAAACAGGAATAGTGGAAAGAACCTGCATTGACACTTCAGTTTCTTCCATTTCTTTAATCCTTACTTCTTTATTATAGCTATTCTCTTTTACAATCCTGAAAACTTTTTCACCCTGCATCATACAGGCTTCACAATTACGGTGTTCTAAATGAATAAATTCACCATAACCAAACTTTTCAGTCCAGTTTGGCATTTTCTCGGGTATAATGTGT
>DAIOWB010000328.1:0-3012 GCA_036758725.1 Lacibacter sp. | reverse complement strand
AGTTTCTGAAATAACGGAACAAACGTAATACACAATACAATCATGGCTAAAGGCAATCCAAAATAATATTGTACAAAACGCATTCCATCAGTGTAAGCTTGTCCTGGAGCAGTTAAAAAAGTAATGGCACTTGCCTGCGTACCCATAATACTCAGTAACACCAGCCACCAGGGCATTTGACGGTTACTTAAAAAATAACCTTCTAAATTTTTTGAAGTGCGGCTTTTATAAATTCCATAAGCAATTACACCCAACAGGGTAACAATTAAAACAATCCAATCTGTTAATTGAAAATTCATGCAAAATGTTGAGTGAAGAAATAAAAGAAGATGATGAGCAAAAACAAAACAGCTGCAACACCAATATACCAGGTGATCCAGGAACTATTATTATTTTTTGGCAAGTCGCTCATAAAATATTTTAATTTTTTGATGTCGGCTTTATTACTGCTATCAACTGCATAGGCCCGTCCGAATGGCATGGCCGGGCGGACGTCGCACTCCCGTCCGAACGGCATTCAGCCGGGCGGACTTGTACTGTAAACTGTTTACTGAACAATATGTAAAGCAACACTCCGATCTAAATGTATGATCTGTCTTTTTCAACCGCCGACAGGGTTTGCAACCGCTGTCGGGGTCTTAACTTATAACTTATTACTTACTAGTTACTACTTCTTCCCCGGCTTTGCAAGTAAATTAGCCATTAACCGGTAAGCACCTGGTACTCCTGCAGGTAATTGTCTGAAAAACACAACAGCACTATAAATAAATCTTCCTTTACCATAATCAGCTACAATCAAACTTCCTTTACGTTGCGGTTCACCTGCATCATTCATTCCTAAAATGGAAACATAATTGCTGTCAGTATTCTCAGCTTCATATACACTGCGTTCCTGCACCCAACCTTCAAAATCTTTTTCTGTTATTTTATTTGGATAATTTAATACCGGGTGATTTGGTTGTAGCAGAGTAACTTTTGCATCTTCTTCCGTTACCCTGTTTCTTGAAATGGCAAACGGGTAAGGAGACATTTTTGCTTTTACACTCCCTAACTGGTTGCTGGTATTATACTGTACTAATAACACACCCCCTTCTTTCACATACTGCATCAAAGCATCATAGGCACTGCTGAGCCATGCATGTACATTGTATGCACGAATGCCGGTAATTACTGCATCATATTCTTTCAGGTTTTGAAGCACAAGATCATTTTCAGATAAAATAGTAACGATATAACCCATTTGCTTAAGGCTTTCTGCTACTCTATCTCCGGCACCGTTGATGTATCCTATTTTCTTTGAAGCAATTTTTACATCAGAAACAAATGATTTAATAACAGGTTTGTCAAAATAATTAATCCTTGGTATATGATCGTAACTGATTTCGTGATAACTATCATTCCATTTAGTTCCACTGCCTTCTATCCAGAAGTTTACATCTTTGGATAAATTTTCTTTATTAACAACAACCGGAATTATTTTTTCATTGTTTACATTCATTACAGTTCCCGACTCACCAGTTTTAATTTCTGTTTTAACAACACCATTACTTCCCTGGCTTTGTAAGATTACGCCACTGGTATTGAATGTAGAAAATGAACGAAGACTAATATTTGCATCCTTTGCAGTTTGCCCGTTTGAAACAAATACTTTAGGCTCCACTTCCAATGAAACTTTTGGAACAACTGGTAAAGGCCAATAGATTTCCCCTTTTACAGGATCAGTAAATTTATACATCACAGGTTTTTCAAACTTAATTACTTCTCCTTCAACAGTCAGGATAAATGTTGCTGTGTATGCAGGATCACTTTCGGGTTTACCAATTTGTGTTTGATCTGTAACTGTAAATGTTCCTTTTGGATTTGTATTCGTTAACCAATATGGCTGAGATACAGGTTTTGTAATTGGAACAACAAAATTATTTTGTTCCCTCAGCAAAACATCTTTACCAAGTTTCTTTGGAGTTTTAATTACAACATCTGTTTCATTATTCAGTGAAATGGAATTCGTTACAATATCCAGATCACTTCTGTTAACAGCAATCAGATTTACATGCAATGTATCTCCTTCTACTGCATATTGTTCAGAAGAAAAAGCATCAAGAAATAAACCCGAACAGGCTTCAATTAAATTTTTTATTTCATTCAGTTTCTTATTCTTCCATTCACCATCATTAATTTTCTCAATGGATTTATATAATGCAACTAAACTTTTTACACTGGCTGATGGGTTTTGAAAAGAATAGTTTGCAACTATCTGATCAATCATTGTATTAATTGCAGCTCCACCTTCATAACGGCTCCAATCGGTAACAATTCCTTCAGCAAAATCATTCTGCATGGCATCGCCACCTGTTAGTGTAAAGAATTCAATAGCAGCTCCCCGTTGACGTGGCACACCAAAACCCTGGCTCTTATGCTGGCTTCGGCTTTCACTGGCAATTTCGCCATAACTTTTTCCAAGCAATGGATTAAATACTCCAACATCTAATTTCAGCTGATCATTACTGGTTGTATTGTTTCCACCAAAGTTGAACGTATTCCACATAATCCGTTTGGCCTTCCATGGTTTAACTCCATACTTAAATTGTTCAGGGAAACGAGTGGGATCTGCAGCAGCATCAAATGCTTCACGGCCAAGCACAGCCGAAGAAGAATGATGCCCATGCCCTGCCCTGCTGTCGGGAGGAAAACGGGTAATGATGACATCTGGCTGAAACTTACGGATCACCCAAACCACATCGCTTAATATTTTTTCTTTATCCCAAATGCGTAAGGTTTCATCGGTTGTTTTGGAAAAACCAAAATCATAAGCACGGGTAAAAAATTGTTCTGCACCATCCATTCTTCTTGCAGATAATAATTCCTGTGTACGGATCAACCCCAATTCAATTCCCTGTTCATCACCAATCAGGTTTTGTCCGCCATCACCTCTTGTCATACTTAAATAACCCGTTCGGTATAAACGCTCTTTGCTGAGGTAAGCCAGCAGTCTTGTATTCTCATCATCAGGAT
>DAIOWB010000327.1:0-3020 GCA_036758725.1 Lacibacter sp. | reverse complement strand
CCTGTCGTTATGATTTGGAACACCCCATTCCTCATCATGATAGTTTTTATACAATTCATCTTTTAAGCACCAGCTGCAACGAATTTTTTCTTTAGCCATTAAACTATAATTATAAAAAGCAAAGTAAGTAAATTACAAAGCTGATATTTTAAAAAATGACAAGAAAAGTAACACAAGCTGATTTTAATTTTATTTACAGCCTATACATGCATCAGGAAGTAAATCCCTTTCTATTGTATGAAATGATGGATGCAGAGAGTTTTTTACCCATCTTCAATGAACTGGAAAGCAAGGGACAATTATACATTTTTGAAGATAAAGAACAAGCAGTGGGAATGTTTAAATTAGTTCCTCAACATCATCGCAACTCACATATTGTTTACCTGGGTGGATTAGCGATTGATCCGGATCATTCAGGTAAAGGTTACGGAAGAAAGATGATGGAAGAAATTAAATTGTTTGCAAAGCAAAAAGGATTTTTACGAATTGAATTAACTGTTGCTACGGGTAATAAAAAAGCCATTGAGCTTTACAAAAAAGCAGGTTTTACACATGAAGGGGTATTAAAAAATTACACATTTTTAAATAGTAAAAATCAATTTATTGATGAAGCTGTAATGGCCTTCCTGTTTTAATCAGGGAACAGGATCAAAACCACTTCCACCCCAGGGATGACATTTGCTGATGCGTTTTGCAGTTAGCCATAATCCTTTTACTGGTCCATACTTTTTAAACGCTTCTAAGGAATAATTACTGCAGGTTGGTGTATAACGGCATTTAGGACCAATAGCCGGACTGATGACATACTGATAAAATTTTATCAATACGATAAAAGGAAAACTAAGTATCTGCTTCAGTACTTTCATCAATAATCGTTAATAATTTTTGTAATGCTATAGTTAGCTTTTCATAAACCAGATCATACGAAGGCAACTCTTTACCGGTGAAGATGAAAAATAAATTCATGTGCATTTTCTTCAACTTCAATTTATTTTTCAATTCATTTTTTTGCAACCGGTAAGCTTCTCTTATTAATCTTTTAACCCGGTTACGATCTACTGCCTTTTTAAAATTTTTTGTGCTTACGCCTACACCAAACTGAAGATTAGCCATTGGTAATTTCTTATTGGCAATTGGTTCAACAACAAAATAAATCCTCAAAGGAAAAACAGAAAATGTTTTCCCTTCTTTAAACAGTTGTTCAATCAACTTACGGCTTTTTAACCGTTCGTCGGGGCCAAGACTATATGTATGTTTTTCTTCCAAGTATGTAAAAATAAAAAAGTCCCGACTGTAAATGCCGGGACTTAAAATATCTTAAATAAGTTATTGCTTATTTCTTTACGCCACGCTCACTACTAACTGAAAGCTTATGACGACCTTTTGCACGGCGGCTTGTTAAAACCTTGCGGCCATTAGCATCCTGCATACGCTTACGAAAACCATGTGTGGTTTTTCTGCGACGCTTCGAAGGTTGGTATGTACGTTTTTTCCCTGGCATTGTTTACTGTTTTACTTTTTAAATAATATCCGGGAGAACCCGAAATTTCAAACCACTCAATGAGAACACCACTTCCCACTGCTTGTGAAAGGACGGCAAAGGTAGGGGAAACAGCCCATAAAAAGGGTTTAAAAGAAGAAAAATAATGATTCCAGCTGCAGGTCCCTGATCTTTCTTCTGTTGCGTCGCACTCTTGTACTTTTATTAATTCTATTCAGCAAAGCATACAATGAACCCTTTTAAAATTCAAGGTTCACGGCTTTAAACGCTTGATCATTAAGCTCCTAATTCCACATGTTCCGACAGTATTTCTTCCCCATAAAACAAACGGGCATGATTATTAAAGTCGGCAGTTGAATCAGTTGTACAGAAATGACGGCTTTTGTTCCTTGTTAACCGAAGTTCCATTTCTGTATGACGTTGAAGATAATCAGCTAAACTTTCCGCCACAATTGTTCCCTGTGAGAGCAATTGAACCCCGGCTGGTAATTGCTTTTTTATTTTTTTACTCAGCAATGGATAATGAGTACATCCTAATAGAACGGTGTCAATGTTATTACTCTTCTTTTTCAATTCATCAACACATTGTTTTACAAAATAATCAGCTCCTGCCTGTTCATGTTCATTGTTTTCAATTAAAGGAACCCACATGGGGCAAGCCTGTTGAAACACTTTTATGTCAGGATAAAATTTATTGATTTCAATTTCGTACGAATTGGATTGTACAGTACCTGCTGTTGCAAGCACACCTACTTCTCTTGTTTGTGAGTATTGACCAATTATTTCTGCTGTTGGCCTTATTACACCCAATACCCTGTTATCAGGATTCAGATTGGGAAGATCATTCTGCTGAATCGTTCTCAGTGCTTTTGCTGAAGCTGTATTGCAGGCAAGAATCACCAACGGGCAACCTTGTTTAAAAAACCATCGCACACATTCTAATGTATAACGATAAACAGTTTCAAAACTTCGTGTGCCATACGGAGCACGGGCATTATCACCTAAATAGATATAATCGTATTGTGGTAACTGATGAACAATTTCTTTCATTACCGTTAATCCGCCGTAACCAGAATCAAATATTCCAATGGGTCCTGTTTGCATAACTGCAAAGTAAGTACAAAAAAAATCCCCCGTATAACGGGGGATTCATATTAAAAATATAAAACTTATTTAGCCGGAGCGTCAGGTATTTTTAAATATTTCTTTACTAATGGCAACAGATCATCACTGACAGGAACTACCAATAACGCATCTCTTGAAAGAACATATGCATAACCGTTTGTTTTAGCAACCGTTTGAATTGCTTCTAAAGCGGCTTTTTGTACAGGTGCAAAAATTTCCTGTTGTTTTTGCTGCATGTACTGCTGAGCATTTGTCTGGAAATTCTGAAGACTTTCGCCTAAATCCTGGTATTCTTTAAACTTAATTTCTTTTTTAGCAGGTGTCCACTTAATAGAATCAGTACGGATAATGCTGTCTTTATCTCTGTACTCTTTAATTAATTCAGCATACACAA
>DAIOWB010000326.1:0-3027 GCA_036758725.1 Lacibacter sp. | reverse complement strand
TTGTTGAAAGACTATAAGAATTTGAACTTGTCCTGTAATATTGTTCTGCTGAACGGGCTGCATAACCTACTGCAAAAGAAACACAAGAACCTTCACCACCTTGCTGACTAACCGGAGGCATTAAAAGTGATACTTCTGTTGAAGTTGGTGGAGGAACAACAACTGTATTTAGTGATACTGTTATTGAACTCGTACCTTGATTGCCTGCAGCATCTTTTGCTGTTGCTTTTATTGTATGAAATCCAGATGCAGCACTTGATGTGTTCCATGTATAAGCTGATGAATTGCTTACAACTATATTATCAATACTAATACTTACAGAACTTACACCCACATTATCTGAAGCTGTTGAGCTGATATTAATAACAGATCCAATATTAAATGAAGCGCCATTTGCCGGAGAACTAATGCTTATTGTTGGTGAAATGATATCGCCTGCTGTAACATTATTTACTGTTACCTGAATTGATGCCGTTGCTTTGTTGCCAGTGGCATCTGAAGCTGTTAATGCTAAAGTATGTGTACCGTTTGTTACAGTTCCTGAATTCCATGTAATGGTAAAAGGTGAAGTGGTGCTGCTGCTAACTGAAGCTCCATCAACAGATAAACTTACTGATTTTACACCTACATTATCTGTTGCTGTAACCAGAATATTAATTGTACCTGTAACTGTAGCACTGTTAGCAGGTGATGTAATACTAATAGTTGGTGGGATTCTATCTGCTTTCCCTCCTCTTTCTGCAATAGAAAGCTCGGGAGTTAAAGAAAATTTTCTTCCACCTACGGCATAATCAGCAGAAACAATTAAAGGCACTTTACTTACTTTAATTGGATCATCGGGAATTACACCGGCAAATTTTTGTTGAACTACTTCGTTTACTGACGTTTGGTTTGATTCTTCTTTTTTACAAGAAGACCATAAGAATAATAATGCAATCAGGGTTGCAAGGCTTGTACGGATTTTGAAATTTTTCATGTTTGGATTTTTAAAAGTCTGAGTATTTATTTTTTATTTAATTATAAATGGTTCATTACAAAGTCAATTAATCACTGCTGATTATAACATTCTGTACTCCTTTAAATGAAAATCATTCAAAGTGCTTTTTTCTGATAATAAAAGTTTTGAGAATTAACTTACGGATGTTTCTGATGGTGTATGATTCTTCGTAGAGTCTGGATATTGAGCTTTTAAATTCTAATACAAAACTAATTCATCTCTTTTAAAATTCATTGTTTTACTACTTCGATAATCTACTGTTTTTCCTGTGTTTATTTACCAATAACTATGCCAGTAATTTCATCAATTGTAATAAATGCGATGATTTAAAGTGTAAAACTAAATTTCTTTTTGTATTCAAAAATCAATTAAACCTTCTGTGGTTATGAATAGCTCTGAATAAAAAATAAATACAGTTAATTGTGTATGACATGTGGATAATCTCATGAGTATTTAAAATTCAGATTGAATTCATTATCATTTTTAAATAAAAGTATAAAGAGCCAGTGGGTGTTTTCATGTAGTATTTTAATATAAACGATTAATACTTTTTTAGTTGATACTACCTGTTTTTGAAATTGATCATTTTTTTTCAAACCTGTGAAAAATGAGAACGCACACAAAAAAAATTATTGAAATTAAGTAATAAATTTTCTAACCAGGATTGAGAGTAAGTAGTTACAGATAAAAGAATTATACATTCAGTTATTAGTTTTGAAAAATTAATTAAACAACAATATAAAAAAACGCCGCATCAACTAATGCGGCGTTTTGTATTTAATCATTTCAAATATCAAACCTGAAATTTCAAATTATCACCTGCTGTTTGCATCATTCATCCGTATGCTTCGCCCTTTGAATTTTTTTCCATCAACAGCGTTAATCATTTGCTTTGCAGCTTTGCTGTCAATTTCAACCCAGCTGTTCAACTCACGCATATCTATTTTGCCCAACACTTCTTTCCGTAGTTCACTCATATCTAAAATAAATTGCAGGAAACTTGCTTTGTAAAAACCATCCTTGGTTCCAAGGTTTACAAATAGTTTTGTATAACCACCACTACCGCCGCCACTGAATTCACGGCTTGTAGTTTCACGGAATGATTTTCTTCCTTCACGGCTTCCAACAATTCTTTCCCTTTCTCTTTCTCCTCTTGGAGCACTGCGGCCATCTTTTTTAAACTTATCAAATTCTCTTCCACGTTCACGGATGTTGAGATCTTCTGCATTTTCATAATATTTAAGAAAACGATCAAACTCCATTGAAGCAACACGCTTTAATATATCTTCCTTACTCATTTCTGCAAATTTTTCCTGCAGCATGGGTACATACGTTTCATAAGCTTCATTACTTACATCAGTACTAATGAGTTTATCCATGAAAGAAAAGAATTGCTTGCGGCAAACATCTTTTCCGGTTGGTATTTCAAACTTTCTGAATTGCACTTGTGCTATACGTTCAATTTGACGAATCTTACCAATTTCACGGCTATGTACAATGCTCATACAAATACCCGTTTTGCCGGCACGTCCTGTACGCCCACTACGGTGTGTGTACACTTCCATGTCATCGGGTAATTCATAATTAATTACATGCGTAATATCTTTTACATCAATTCCACGGGCAGCCACATCGGTTGCAATAAGCAGTTGTAATGTTTTATCACGGAAATGACCCATTACGGCATCTCTCTGTTGCTGCGTAAGATCGCCATGTAAAGCATCTATATCATATCCTTCACGGGTAAGTTTTTCTGAAATGGATTGTGCATCTACTTTAGTACGGGTGAAAATAATCCCATAAATACCGGGATTAAAATCAATCAATCGTTTTAATGCTTCATAACGATGTTGCGATGAAACAACAAAATACTGGTGATCTATATTTACATTAGCTGTATTCATTTTGCCAACCGTTACTTCCACCGGATCTTTCATGTACTTACGGCTTACCTTTCTTATTTCAGGAGGCATGGTAGCACTAAACAACCAGGTGCTTTCTTTCTTGGGAGTATTCTGTAAAATAAATTC
>DAIOWB010000325.1:0-3043 GCA_036758725.1 Lacibacter sp. | reverse complement strand
TTTTGACCGGTGGGTAGATAGCAACATAACCGGCAAAAGCACCAGGTTGGTAATCATGGCAACCAGTAAGGTGAGCGATGTAAGCCATCCCAAAGCCTGCGTTCCGCCAAAATTGGAAAAGCAGAAAATGATAAAACCGGCAACCAACACAAGCGAAGTATAAATGATGCTGATGCCCGTATGGTGAATGGTTTGCTTAACTGTTTCTTTCACATCATGATTGTGTAATGGCAACTCCTGTTTGTAGTTAATTAAAAAACGGATGGTAACATCAATAGCTATGCCAAGCGCAACACTAAACACCAGTACAGTGCTTGGTTTAAGCGGTATACCTACCCAACCCATTACACCTGCCGTAATAAACAACGGAACTATGTTGGGCACCAATGAGCAAAATAAAATCCTGAAAGACCTGAACAAATAAAACATACATAGGGCTATAAGCAAAAAGGCCCAGAAGATGCTTTCCTTTAAACCATTAATAATAAAGCGGCTTCCTTCAAGAAACGTAACACTGGTTCCGGTTAGCTGAACAGTATATTTTGAGGTATCAAACAATTCATCTGTACGTTTTTGTATGGCGCTCAGAATTTTTGGCAAGCTGTCACTTCCAACATCGGCCATATTAATACTGATTCTTGCCCGCTGCTTGCTGCTATCCATAAAACTGCTTACCAGTTTTGTAAAATTGTTTGTTTTGGAATTGCTATCGCCTTTCATTTGCAAGTAAGTGGCAAGAAATGGAAAATCAAATTCATTGGGCATGGAGTAAGCAGTTGAGTCGCCATTATTAAAAGCTTGTCTGGCAAACTTCAATCCTTCTGTTATGGCTAATGCTTTTCCCATTTCGGGGCGTTCCTGTAAAAACTGTACCAGTGAATCAATTCTGTTTAAACTGGGAATATGCCTTGTTACACCTTGTTTTCTTCTTGTATCAACTACAATTTCTAAAGGCATTACACCTGAAAAATGTTTCTCAAAAAACTTCAGATCGGTATATAGCTTATCATTCTTAGGTAAATCATCAACAATATATCCTTTGCTTTTTAATTGCAAAATTCCTAACAGTGATATAAATACAATTACTCCTGTTATTGAATAGGTGTATTTAGGATGATTAAACACCCATTCTTCAATTTTAATAATTGCTTTGTTAAGTGGTTCGTTCTCCAGGTAGCGTACATGTCTTTGTTTGGGTGGAGCCAGATAGCTGAGTACAATAGGTATTAAAAGAAACGAAACAACAAATAAAACCATAATATTAATACCTGCAACAATTCCAAATTCACGAAGAATTTGGCTTTTAGTTAAAGCAAAAACGGCAAAGCCTATGGCAGCAGCAATATTGCAGAACAAAGTAACAATACCCATGCGGCCCATCATGTTTACAATAGAAATATTTTTGTCGCCGCTTTTTATAAATTCAGTATGAAATTTATTAAGGAAATAGATACAATTAGGTATACCTATCACCACCATCAACGGCGGAATTAATGCATTGAGCAATGTAATTTTATAACCAAACAAAACCATTGTTGCAAGGCTCCATATAACTCCAATTACCACCACCAGCATACTTAACCACATGGCGCTGAAAGAACGGAAGAACAACAATAAAATAAATGACGACAGCAATACAGAGCCTAATAAAAACAATTTCATTTCATTGGCAATACGGGTACTCATTACTGTGCGTACAAGCGGTAAGCCGCTGAGGTACATTGCTAGGTTCTGTTCTTTTCCAAACTGTTCGGTTAACTTCATTAATCCATCAACAGATTCATTTCTCTTTTTTGAATTCAGTACGTCTTTATTTATGCGTACTGCCATCATATATACTTTTGTATCTGGATTATATAAAAGGCCTCGGTAAAATGGAAGATTTTCAAAAACAAGTTTTGCACTGTCTAATGCTTCTTGAGTTGAAATATTTTCAGGAAAAACAGGAACTGCTTTTAGTTTTTCAGTAATTGTATCTTTTATAAGGTTTATTGCAGAGCTGATGCTTAACACATCTTCTACTCCCGGTACTTGTTTAAATGATTTTTGAAGAGCAGTAAATTTTTTAAAAAAATCAAGTTGATAGATATTCTTATTTTCAAAACCAATAACCAACAGGTTTCCATCTTCTCCAAATTGTTTTTTAAAAGCCTGGTATTCTAAAAATTTGGGGTGGTCTATTGGAATGGCTTTTGCAAATTCATAACTCATTTGCACTTTTGAAGCTTTCCAGGTCATAAACGCAGTAGAAAGCAAAACAACAATCAATAAAGGCAGTCTGTAACGCAACACCCATTTTCCCAGTTGATACCACATTTGACTATAGAATTTTGGTAAGAATAAGCAGCGCAAAGAAACAGCATTCCGCCCTAAATAAGCCATAAAATTTCAAAAGATTTGATAGTTGTTAGCCAAAGATTAAAACACTGGGGTTATTAGATCTTAGATTTTACAATAAGTACAAAAGAACGGGCTTGAAAGAAAAGCAGTTAAATTTGAATGGTAATGATGAAGCAACTTTTTCTTTCTCTTATTTGCCTTTTTTTGGGATTAATTGCTGCAACGCAAATAATGCCTATTGGTCAATGGCGTGAGCATATGGATTATCGCTCAGGTTTAAGAGTAACACTTTCAACAGAAAAAGTTTTTACTGCATCTAAATTCGGAGCGTATTCAGTAAGCAGAAATGAAGGGGAAGTAGAACGCCTTAGCAAAGTTACAGGGCTCAGCGATGTAGGTATCCGAAGCATCAAATATAATACTGCCAATAACAAATTATTAATTGCATACAATAACAGCAACCTTGATGTTATTTACCGTAATGATGTAATTCATATTCCAGATATTTTTAGAAGTAATGTAAGTGGCGACAAAAATGTTTATGATATCAGTTTTGTTAATGATAGAGCTTATTTAAGTACAGGGCTGGGGGTAATTGTTGTTGATCTTTTGAAATACGAAATAAGTAATACCTGGTTTATTGGAAATAACGGAAGCCAGGTGAAAGTAAATGGCTTTGCTGCAGATGCAACAAGTTTTTATG
>DAIOWB010000324.1:0-3056 GCA_036758725.1 Lacibacter sp. | reverse complement strand
TTCATGTGTTTTTTAAAAATCTCAATTTCCTTTACTATCTGTAAACAAAGTTCACGGGTAGGGCAAACAATCAATGCCTGCGGGAATTTTTTGTTTTCATCCAGTAATTGTAAGAGGGGTAGACCAAATGCGGCTGTTTTGCCGGTGCCTGTTTGTGCAAGGCCAATTAAATCTGTTGTTCCGCTTAATAAAACGGGTATTGCTTTTTCCTGAATGGGAGTGGGAGTTGTAAAACCGAGTTCACTGATCGCTTTCATCAATCTGTCATTCAAGCCTAGCGCTTCAAATGTGTTCATAATACTATTTAAAAATTTGCGCAAAGGTAAGGTTTTAAGGGGAGGAATGGGGGAGGAAGTACGATGTAAGATGTATGATGTAAGAAGTGCCTCAAACTCTGAGTGAATATGTATTTGGATAGCGAAGGCCGCAGGACTGTGAGTTGCAGCGAGTTAATGAGTGAAATATTGCTGATTTCTTTACATTTCTTATTGATAAGCTGATAACAGGTAATCATCCATTGTGCATTGCATATCGCCAATTATCTTTGTCCGCATGCGAAAACTGAGTATGGATGAGCTAAACCGCAAATCGGTTGATGAATTTAAAAAAGCGGAGAAAAACAAAGTGATTGTTGTACTTGAGAACATCAGGAGTATGCAAAATGTAGGCAGTGTATTTCGTACGGCTGATGCATTTTTAGTTGAGGCCATTTACTTAATTGGCTATACCCCGAAACCTCCTCATAGAGATATTCACAAAACAGCTTTGGGGGCCACAGAAACCGTTACTTGGAAGTACTTTCATAAAACAACTGAAGCCATTGAAGAATTGAAATCAGCAGGTTATAAGGTCATTGCAATTGAACAGGTGGAAGGAAGTATTTTGCTGCAGGATTTTAAAAAGGAAGAAAACGAACATATTGCAATCGTTTTTGGTAATGAAGCTGAAGGAGTGGAACAGGAAACTTTATTGCAATGCGATGGATGTATTGAAATACCGCAGTTTGGAATGAAACATTCATTAAATATATCGGTAGCAGCTGGGGTGCTGTTGTGGGAAATTGCCAAAGGGTTACTCAAAAAAAATAATTAATTTTAAAATATGGAAACAATTATTATAAAATCAAAGGACATTAAAAAAACAAAAGTGTTGCTTGATTTTTTGAAAAAAAATCGGATAAAAGCGGAAATATACCAAGAACCTGACAAGGAAGAAATTTTAAAAGGCATTGAAAAAAGTATGCGTGAAGTGCAACTCCATCTCAAAGGGAAAATTAAATTAAAAGAGGCTAAGCATTTATTTGATGAAGCTTAGTATTGTTTATACCCGCCTTTTCGAAAAAGAATTTAAAAAGCTTTCTTCAAGACATTTGTCGCTCAAAACTGATTTTAAAAACTTCCTTGCAAATCTTGAAGTTAACCCGGTACAAGGAACTCCATTAGGTAATAATTGCTATAAAGTAAGGTTAGCAATAACCAGCAAAGGAAAAGGTAAGAGCGGGAGCGCAAGAATAATTACCTGCCTAAAAATTGTTGATAATAGAATTTACCTTGTTGCGATTTACGATAAATCCGAAAAAGAAGCCATCTCAAACAAAGAACTTCGGGAAAGGATAAAACCTTTTTCTATCTGATCAGCCAAATCTCATTATGTTGAAAGTAAAAAACTATCTCTCCCTCATTAAGTTTTCGCATACCATTTTTGCACTGCCATTTGCACTGATTGGTTTTTTTATTGCCATAGTAAATTACGGTGTTGAAGTCTTTGTAAAAAATGGGGGTTTCGTGAAAATGCATTTTTATGTCAAGTTAAATGACACATTTGGTGAAGATGCTTTGTTTAGAAAAACGTTTTGGCAAATTGTTGGTAATAAATTCATTCTCGTTCTCCTATGCATGATCTTCGCCCGCAGTGCAGCCATGGCCTTCAACCGTTATTTAGACAGAAACTTTGATGCAAAAAATCCACGCACTTCCATTCGTGAAATACCGGCAGGAATTATTTCAGCCAATAGTGCTTTATTATTTACCATTTTAACCAGTGTGTTATTTATCATTACCACTTATTTCATCAATTCACTTTGTTTTTATTTATCACCTGTAGCATTATTGGTTGTGCTTGGATATAGTTATACCAAACGTTTTACAGCACTTTGTCATTTGGTATTAGGACTTGGTTTATCATTGGCACCTATAGGTGCTTATCTTGCTGTAACAGGTAAGTTTGCTTTATTGCCTATTCTATTTTCTTTTACTGTTTTATTCTGGGTGAGTGGTTTTGATATTATTTATGCTTTGCAGGACGAAGAATTTGATAAGGAGTATAATCTAAAATCCATTCCGGCCTGGTTGGGAAAGTCAAAAGCTTTACATGTGTCAGAATTATTGCATGTTTTATCTGCACTTTGTGTTATTGTAGCAGGGTTTTATGGAAATTTTGGATGGCTGTACTGGATTGCTGTTGCGGTATTTACAGGAATGCTCATCTTTCAACATTCAATTGTGAAACCAGATGATTTACGAAAAGTGAATATTGCTTTCATGACAGCGAATGGAATTGCCAGTGTTGTGTTTGCGGTGTTTGTGATAGCTGATATTATTTTATAACGAATTAAACTTAGAACGTCACCTCGACGAAGGAGAGGTCTCATTGCATTTAAACTGTTTGAATTTTGTGAGATGTCTCCTTCGTCGACATGACGGCACCCCGATATGGCCAGAATCCTTTGCATCGACTATGGTGGTAAACGCACCGGAATTGCAGTTACTGATCCTTTGCAGATTATTGCAACAGGCTTAACAACTATTGAGACAAAAGAATTTATTCCCTTCTTAAAAAATTATTTCCAAAAGGAAGAAGTAGAAAAAATTATTATTGGAATGCCGGTTAACTGGGATGAATCTGATACGCATGCTACACCACTTGTAAAAAAAGCGATAGAGAGGTTAAAGAAAAATTTTCCCAATATGCCTGTTGAAACGGTTGATGAGCGTTATACCTCTAAAATGGCAAAAGATGCGATGTTTGAAATGGGACTTAAAAAGAGTCAGCGTAGA
>DAIOWB010000323.1:0-3062 GCA_036758725.1 Lacibacter sp. | reverse complement strand
GGGTTTGGAAGTGCTGTTCTGGAATTTATGGCAGAGCATCATTACAAAGCAGAAGTAAAGATTATGGGTATTCCTGATGAGCTTGTTGAACATGGCACCCCAAGGCAACTATATGAAGAAATTGGCATTGATGTGAATGGAATTATTAGTACAGTCAGAGCTATGATGGAACATAAAATAAACGTACAGATTAGAGGTTAATCATTCTACATTTTTTGCAAAAAAAAATCCGAAATCATTAGTTTTTAAACTAAATCAGTGTAACTTTTTACCTCAATTTCTACCTCTAAGCTTACAATATACAATTAGTCTTTACCCGGAAACTATTCTTTCACTAAACGGTTAAATTATGAAAAAGACAATGTTGTTTAGCAGCTTCTTGCTCATTGCTTTTTTTTCTCAGGCACAGGTTTTACCAAAATTAAAAGAACGTGTAAAACAAAAAATTGAAGCAAGAACAAATGAAAAAGTTGATAAGACTGTTGATACTGCTTTTAATAAAGCAGAACGAAAAGTAGATAATACAGTAAAAGGAAAACCCGGAGCCAAAAATAAGAATGATGGTTCTGTAAGTGATTCAACTAAGAAAGATGATGCTGCAACCGTTACATCAACATCATTCAAAACATATAGTAAATATGATTTTGTTCCGGGAGAAAAAGTAATTATGTACGAAGATTTTACAAAAGATAATATTGGTGATTTTCCCGATAAATGGAACACAAATGGAAGCGGTGAAATTGTTACAGTAAATAAAGCCGTTGGCAGATACCTAATGACGAAAAAACTGGTAGTAATGTATCCTGAATGGGTTAAAAACCTGCCCGATAATTTTACTCTTGAGTTTGACTTAATGACAACTGATAAATTCAGTTATTACTCAGGTTGGTTTATTGTAGGTGTTACTACCAATACAGATATTGGCAAGAATTTTAGAAATTTTTCAAGATTTGGAGATGGACGGATTAGTAATGGTGGAGGCTTTGAAATTGCTTTTCATCCCGAAAATGCTGGAGGTTTACAGGGGTTAACTTTTGCTTATAGTTCGAATAATGAAAAGGAAGTTTTGAAAAACGAAGCGGATCAAAATCAATTAATGGTTCCTCAAAAAACGTTTTGCCATATCTCTATCTGGAGGCAGAAAAACAGGGTACGAGTTTATATGAACGATAAGAAAGTGTGGGATTTACCGAAACTTGTTGCCGATGGTTTAAACCTCAACTCCGTTTATTTTAGAAATGATGGTGCAACTAATGAAGAAGATTCTTATTACCTGGGAAACATCAGAGTGGCAGTTGGTGCACCCGATACAAGGAATAAACTTATTACCGAAGGTAAATTTGTAACACGTGGTATTTTGTTTGATGTAAACAGCGATAAAATAAAGCCGGAATCTTATGGTGCTGTTAAAGATATTGCCAATGTATTAAAAGAAAATAGCGATGTGAAAGTACAGATAATCGGACATACGGATTCTGACGGGGATGAAGCTAAGAATCTGGAACTTTCTAAAAAAAGAGCAGAAGCTGTTAAACAATTTTTAATAAAAGAATTTGGTATTGATGAAATCAGAATTACCACAGATGGTAAAGGTGAATCTCAACCATCTGACAGTAATACAACACCTGAGGGAAAAGCTAATAACCGGAGAGTAGAGTTTATAAAAATTTAATTCAGAATAACTATCATCAGCTTTATTTTAAAAACTAAAAGTAACATCAGCGGCAGAAGGTAATGATAACGTCTGGACATTTGGAATTGATTAAAAAAATAATAACCGAAGTAGATTAATTTGCTTCGGCTATTTGCAGAGGTAAGTCAGGTTCCCTGTTTTCATTCCATTCAACAATAAAATTATTTATTCCTTCACCTACAAGAAGTGCCATAAATTGCTGTTGTACCAACTCCAGTAATGAGAGAAATAAAAAGATGGCATGTATGCGGTTTTCGCAGATATCAAATAATTGTTCAAAAGGCATTGATTTTTCTTTCTTCAAAAGATCATGCATATAATCCCGGCTGCCTTCCATGGTATAGTTATACCTCACAACAGTATGAACGGGTTTATTTAAACGTTCCTGTTGTTTTTTCATAACCCGTTCAAACGTTTTCATAAGTTTAAACATGGTGATGGTTTGTATTTCAGTTCCTTCAGCTGCATCTTCTCCTATCAAGGAAAGTTCACGGGTAATATTTCCACGTTTCAGCATGAGCATACGTAATGCTTCCATCTCTGCCATTTTTAAACTGGCTTCTTTGAAACGTTTGTATTCAAGAATTTTATCAATCAGTTCCTGGCGGGGATCAATTTCATTTCCCTGCTCATCTATTTCTTTCCGGGGAAGCAACATTTTTGCTTTAATACGCATGAGGGTTGAAATAAATAATATAAACTCACTGGAGAGTTCAATATTCAATTCTTCACCGGTATGAATAAAGTCTAAAAAATCTTTAATGATTTTGGTGATCGGGATATTATAGATATCCAGTTCATCTCTTTCAATGAAAAATAAAAGAAGATCAAAAGGCCCTTCAAACTGCGGCAGTTTTATTTGATATGATTCTGTTTGCAATGTTTTTTATTTTAAAAAAGAACAAGTCCCGAAATATACTTTCGGGACTTGCAAATGTAGGGAACAAACCAAACTAAATATTGACAGTTTTCTCCACAAAAAATGACAGATTAGTATTAGAAAGTTGCAGTAAATCCAACTCCCAATAAAGATTTTAACTGTGTACCCATTAAACCACCGGTTTTTACATTTTTTATATCATGATCATAAATGAGATCAAGGCTATATGTAACACCTATGTATTTATTTACTTTCATACCAATTACGTTAGTCCAGAATACATCGATATTTTGAGGATCTTTTTTGTAATTACTGAATAAATCCAAACGACTTGTGTAATTTATATTTTTAGCAATTTCTTTTTTGAGGTTAGCCGTTGCAAATGCTCCAAATTCATAATTGGCAGATTTGCCTAAAGGAATATTATACAATGGACGCAACCCTGAATTTTTATCATTTACAATAACCCAACGGGATGTTACCGGCGAG
>DAIOWB010000322.1:0-3090 GCA_036758725.1 Lacibacter sp. | reverse complement strand
GGCAACAAATGTTCACGGATTTTTTTCACTGCATCAGTATCAAAACCTGCAAAGCTGGTAAGTAATTGATCGGGGCGTTTGCTGCTGTTATTAACAGCCATTAAAACACCGGGTCTTGCGCTGCCTGCAGCACATCCGCAAACTGAATTAATAAATACTAAACTGGTTCCTTTTTGAGTGAGTGCAGCATCAACTGCGTCTGCTGTGAGTAACTCATCAAAACCACCTTCAGTCATTTCACCCTTCATGGGTAATACTATTTCTGCTGGATACATAGTTGTAATTTTTTTATTGGAGCACAAAATTAACTGAAATGTTTTAAAACCAATCAATAACAGATATTTTGTCGCTTCCCATCTTAACTATATGTCTTTTTGTCTTAAAAAAATATCTGTTTTCAGAACTATTGTCTTAAAAAAACAGTTGGAATATGATTTGATCAACTTCTTTCATCTAACAAAAATTAAAAACTTAAATACTATGACAATGCTAAGAGTACACAATCCGGTTCAAAAAAACATCAGTTCGTTCATTGATGAAATGTTTAATGAGTTGCCATCTTTTGGTAAAACAATTAATAATCTTTTTACTCCTGCTGTTAATATTACAGAAACAGCAAATGCATATCGTTTAGATCTGATGGTTCCCGGGCGTAACAAAGAAGATTTTAATATTACTATTGAAAACGGATTGCTCACCATCAGCTTTGAGAAAAAAGAAGAAGTAAAAAAAGAAGGTGAAACACTTGTACGTAATGAATTTACTTTTCAGAGTTTTAAACGCAGCTTTAACCTCGATGAAAAAATAAATGCAGAGAGTATTGAAGCAAGTTATGAAAATGGAATCCTGAAACTTTTACTTCCTAAAATTCAGGAAGTAAAACAACCGGTAAAAAATATTACCATTCAGTAATGAAAGGTAGAGGTCTTGTTTTATAGCAGTTGGTTTTGGTGAACCCCGTTGTTTCAACTCCGGGGTTCTTTTTTTTAATTACAATTGTCTTTTCTTCTAGTATCAATAATGAATTGAATTCTCCATTCATTATTGATTCTTACTAATTGAAAAGAATTTACTCCGCAGTGGCTGAATGTTCCTTTGTAATAAAATTGATAAGGAGTCCATACACTGGCAAGTGCCCCATCAATATGTATAGCTCCAAATGTAATTCGCTCATCAGCATCTCCTTTTGTTGTTTTTCCAACAAAAGAAACAAAATCATTGATTACTTCTGTACGTACCACTGTTTGTCCCTCTTTTGTTTTGCTGATGGTTTGCAACACAGCTGATTCAGAAAATAATTTTTTTAATTCAATGGAATCCGCATTTTTCATTGCTGTAAACATTCTGTTTACAGCTGCTTTTACAGAGTCTTCTGTTGATTGTGCAGCCAATGAACTGCAAAACAAGATTGTTAAAGAAACCGTAAGAAATGCATTGAAAGTGGTTGATTTTGGCATTTGGCAGGTTGTTTGAATTACAATGATAAAACTTACCAACAATGCGTAACTTAAATTTCTACAAATGGTCAATAGCGATGATAATGCTGGTTGCCGGCACATCTGCTTCAGCTCAATTATTTCCCGGCACACAAAGAGATACCCGTACTACCGGTATTTTTGGTAATCGTAACGACCGACCAGTTGTTAGACAGGATGGTAGTAAACAATGGCCCGATGGTACTATTCAGTATCCTGATGGAACAACGAGATATCCTGATGGAGCTATCAGATACCCAGATGGTACTATGAGTTATCCTCGTAATCAGAGAACTCAGCAATCTGGAAATTATGACCATAACCACGATGCATGTAATATGCCTCCGGGACAAGCCAAGAAAAAATATGGCGGTCAAAATGCAAGCGGATATGCTAAACAAAAAAATAAATGTAAAGGAAAACATAACGAACATGGTAACAGAGATAGAGATGATGATGATGATAGAAATGTAAACAGATATCCTCAATATCCTCAAACATATCCTCAATATCCTAACAACCCACAGTATCCGCAATACCCTCAGCAAAATCCTAACACCAGGAATAAAAAGGGAAGTAAAAGTTCTAATCCGGTATTATAAGTTTCAGATATGATGATTAAAAAACGTTCAGCAAGAGCTGAGCGTTTTTAATTTTATGATAGAATGATTTTAGTAACCAAGAATCTTTAACATGCTTTGAGCAGTTTGTTCTTTTGCATACAGCCAATCAGTAAGCTTACCATTCTTATCATATCCAACAATAACATGTTTGGGTGAAGGGATCATGCAATGTTTAATCCCCCCATATCCACTGATCTGATCCTGGTATGCACCTGTATGAAAAAATCCAACATATAAAGGTTCAGGATTCTCACCATTCAACTTAGGCAAAAACACTTCATTAATATGTTCTTCTGAATCATAATAATCATGACTGTCACAGGTAATGCCACCCAGTACCACCCGTTGATAATCATTATCCCATTTATTAATAGGCAGCATTAAGAATTTTTCTCCAATTCCCCATGTATCAGGTAATGTGGTAATAAATGATGAATCAATCATATACCAGTTCTCTCTGTCGTTCTGTATTTTTTGGCCTAATACAGAATAAATATGTGCCATGCTCTCTCCTACTGTATAGCTTCCGAATTCGGTATAAATGTTTGGCATTGGAACACCGGCCTTCTTGCAGGTTTTTTTAATGGTAGCAACAATTTCATGAATCATGAACTGATAATCATATTCAAAACCCAATGAATGTTTAATTGGAAAACCTCCGCCAATATTAATTGAATCCAGTTCAGGACATATCTTTTTCAACTGACAATACAGGTTCACTACTTTATTCAACTCACTCCAGTAATAAATATCATCTTTAATTCCTTTGTTTAAAAAAATGTGCAGCATCTTTAACTGAAAACGATCTTCATTACCTTCAATCTTATCTACATAAAACTCCAGAATATCTCTCACTCTGATTCCCAGCCTGGATGTATAAAAAGGAAAGGTAGGTTCTTCTTCAGCTGCAACACGTATGCCCACTTTAAAAGGCACTTTCACTGTTTTTTTATATTGCTGCAATTCTTCTTTGTTATCAAGAATTGGTGTTA
>DAIOWB010000321.1:0-3092 GCA_036758725.1 Lacibacter sp. | reverse complement strand
TTTGATTCATCTTCTCCGGCTCTGTAACCAGATCATGTTGATTCTGTGCATTATTATTGTTACAAACATTTAAAAATGTAACAATAAACATAATAGAAAGAATCCTGACAAACAGAATTTGATAATACTTCATGCAATTACTACATTTATCTTTCCATCACTAAAGATTAAGAAGCAATGGATGTTTTTCAGATAATTAAAATAAGAAATTGGTTGCAAACTTCAACAAACGTTGGCCTCTTTTTTTTATTCCTGCCTTTAACAGCCATTACACAAAAACTAAAAACAAGTTCTTACGGTGTAAAGTACATTTCTTCCTTTAAAAGTTATCATAAATCCACTGAACAGGATTCAATGAAAAGAATGCTGGAATTAAAGCAACTAATCCCAACCATTGTTTATGATTTACGCTATGCTACAGAAAATAACTTTGTGAAAAAACCATTATATCCCGTTGAAACAAAAACTACTTTTTTACGGCTACCCGCTGCTTTGGCTTTAGCCAATATCCAAAAAGAATTACAAACTCAAGGATTAGGTTTAAAAATTTTTGATGCATACCGTCCATATAGTGTTACTGTGAAATTCTGGGAACTGGTTAAAGATGATCGCTATGTTGCAAACCCGGTTAAAGGAAGCGGCCATAACCGTGGAATAGCTGTAGACTTAACTATTATTCACTTAAATACCGGTACTGAGCTAAATATGGGTACAGGTTTTGATCATTTTTCTGATTCTGCACATCATTCATTTACATTTTTACCAGAAGATGTTTTACAAAACAGAAAACTACTGAAAGAGGTAATGCTTAAATATGGTTTTCAGTTATTTGAAACAGAGTGGTGGCATTATTACTGGCATAATAACAGAGAATATGAAGTGTTGGATTTGAATTTCAGAAAAATAAAAAACAGAACTAATTAATTTTAACCACATCAATCACTGCTTCCAAATCAATGGGTCCATATACATGCGGAAATGTATCTGCAGTTGAAGGGCTCCATTCAAATACAAAACGGTTACTGAGTTTATCAGAATCAATGACCAATTTTATAACATCTGTTTTTCCGGCAAAATATCTTTCCAAAACACCTGCTACCTGGTTTTCCTGAGAACAATGAATAAACCCTTCTTCTTTTAAAGAAGGTGTTTCATAGAATCCTTTTTCTTCTGCTGCTTTCCATTCAGCAGCTGTTGTTACATGATAAATAATCGGCATTATAAAACTCTTTTAATTTTTTGTTCCTGTAGCATAAAATCAACCAATACCAATGCTGTTGCAGCTTCAACAATCACCGGTGCTCTCAGTGCTACACATAAATCATGACGGCCTTTGATAGAAAAAGTTTCAACCTGTTGTGTTTCCCAGTTTAAACTGTTTTGTTCTTTAGGTGTAGAAGAGGTAGGTTTAATGGCAATGCGAAAAACCAATTCATTTCCATTGCTGATGCCGCCTACAATTCCACCAGCATGATTGGTTTTGGTTTTCCCGCTCATATCTTCAATGGCATCGTTATGTTCACTGCCAAACATTCTTGCAGCAGCAAAACCAGTTCCAAATTCAATACCACGTACGGCAGGTATTGCAAAAATGATATGTGCCAGGTTAGATTCAACTGAATCAAAATAAGGTTCTCCTAAACCAACAGGCAACCCATTTACTTTACATTCAACAATTCCGCCAACAGAATCTTTTGAGTCAATTGCTTTTTGCAAACCCAACTCTACATCTTTTTTCCCGCCAATTTCTGTTACCTCAGCATGAATAAACACACGAATCATCAACTTTTTTGCAATAGCACCCGCTGCAACTAACCCGGTTGTTAATCTTGCACTGAAATGACCGCCGCCTCTATAATCTTCATTACCTCCAAATTTTTCGTGGGCTGTAAAATCTGCATGCCCGGGGCGAGGAATGCTTCTTTGCTTTTGATAATCTTCGCTTCGTGTATTCTTGTTTTCAAATAAGATTGTAATGGGGAAACCTGTTGTTTTGCCATTAAAAATTCCGCTTTTGAAAATGGGATAATCAGCTTCCTGTCGTGGTGTTGTACCTTTTTGTTTGCCACCTTTTCTTCTTTCTAAATCCGGTAACAAATCTTCTTCTGTTAATGATAAACCTGCAGGACAACCATCAATAGTAATACCCACGCATTCACCATGTGATTCGCCAAAAATGTGTACACGAAATATTTTCCCGAAAGAGTTCAAAGTTGTTTTGTTTATTTTATAAAGATACGTTTGCGCCAAGTAATTTTAAATGCTCATAAAAATCAGGATAAGATTTGTTGATGGCTTCAGCATCTTCAATAATTACTTCACCGTCTGCTTTTAATGCAGCAACTGCACAGGCCATTGCAATACGATGATCGTGACGGGAATAAACTGTTGCCCCTTTAATTCCGGCTCCTCCATGTACAATCATTAAATCGTCCTGCAGATCAATCTTTATTCCTAACTTCTTAAATTCTTCCTGTAAAGTAATAGCACGGTTGCTTTCTTTATGTATTAACCTGTTTGTTCCTTCAATCACTGTTTTTCCATTGCAATAAGATGCAAGGGCAACTAATGGTGGAAATAAATCAGGACATTCATTTGCATTAAAATGAAAACCATTAATGCCTAAAGGCGGATAAGAAATTTCAATTGCATCCTGGCTGATAGACAATTGACATCCGCAATCTTTTAATGCTTCCAATATTTTTTTATCTGCCTGTGTTGAGAATACATCTAATCCTTTTACAATAATGTTTCCTGCAACTGCACCTGCTACTAATAAAAAAGCAGCTCCACTCCAATCGCCTTCAACTGTATAAGAAGACCCCCCACCTCCGCCAGCTGGTGGAGGGATTTGGTGAGTTTCATAATTAAATATGAACTCTTCATAATTTTTATTTTCAGGAACAAGCAATCCAAATTGCTTCATTACATGAAGTGTTAAATCAATGTAAGGCTTGCTCTTAAGACCGTTAACTCTTATCGTCACCACATTACTTTCGGGTTCTGAAGCCCCTCCTTTGGGGGGGGGTGGGGAGGCAGCATATGCCATTAACAAACCCGTTAAAAATTGTGAACTGAGCGATCCATCAATT
>DAIOWB010000320.1:0-3119 GCA_036758725.1 Lacibacter sp. | reverse complement strand
AACTTCTCCTCCATCTGCTTCGTCCAATGTTCCCAAAATATGCAGTAAAGTACTTTTCCCTGCACCACTGCTTCCAACAAGGCTTACTATTTCACCTTTTTTGATATGTAAATCCACACCTTTCAGCACTTCCAGGTTACCATATCGCTTTACTATTTCTTTACAAGTGAGCATTTTTTTATTCTCCGTTTTACAAACCTAAGGAAATGAAATAGCAACTTAGCCCGGGTTCTTAAAAACTTAAAAAACTGTTATTCACAGCTTTCAAAAAGCTTATTTGGTTATTTCAGCAGGAAAGTTACTTTTGCGAAAAAATAGGGTAACCCATATGTTTTGGACACTTGAACTTGCATCATACCTCGAAGACGCTCCATGGCCTGCAACCAAGGATGAATTAATTGATTATACTATTCGTAGCGGCGCACCTCTTGAAGTTGTAGAAAACTTACAAGAGCTCGATGACGAAGGCGAAATTTATGAAAGTATTGAAGACATCTGGCCCGATTATCCAAGCCAGGATGATTTCTTTTTTAATGAAGACGAATATTAAAACGGCTACAAGCTTTTAGCTGCAAGCTATAAAATAGTAAACCCCGCCAGTGCGGGGTTTATTATTTTCTTTTACAAACTGTTTACTATTGTGGAGCCGCAGTGGTGACGCTCCGTTCAGCTTTTGTAATTCTTATCATCTTATTTAAACTTCCAAATTCTTAACTCTTATTTCTTAAACGTAAGTTTAAAGTAAAGTAACAGGAGTGATAAAAAACAAATAATGGTATTGCAGATAATAACCGGCCAAAGTGTATAGCCAATTCCATAAACCAACCAAACTAATGTACTGAATGTAACAATGAGAATGGTATACACACTTAAATCACCTACACTTTTACTTTGCCAGGCTTTGTACACCTGAGGCATAAAAGTAATGCTGCTGAGAAACGATCCAAAATGGCCAACAATATCAATCCAACTCATAAATTAGTTTATAGTTTGTAGTTTATGGTTTATAGTTAATTCAAAACTATATAACCACTAACTGATATTTAAAAATAAATGGGAGTTTACAAAAAAGATATTTCGTATTTCTTACTTCCTACTCCCTACTTCCTACCTCTTACTTCCTTCTTCGTTTTTAGTAGTTCGTAGTTCGTACTTGTCCTTACTTCTCCATTTGTTCAATTACATCAGTGGTTACTCCGGTAAAACTAAAGCCGCCATCATGAAACAAATTCTGCATGGTTACAAACTTTGTTAAATCACTGAACATAATAGCTATATAATTTGCACAATCTTCAGATGTAGCGTTACCAAGCGGGCTCATCTTTTCTGCATAATTAATAAACCCATCAAACCCTTTTACACCACTACCGGCTGTAGTTCTTGTAGGTGATTGTGAAATCGTATTTACTCTCACTTTTTTCTTAACGCCATAATGATATCCAAAACTTCTTGTAACACTTTCAAGCAAAGCTTTGGCATCAGCCATTTCATTATAATCAGGAAACACCCGTTGTGCCGCTATATAAGTAAGTGCAACAACACTTCCCCAATCGTTGATAGCATCTAAATCCCATGCAGTTCTTAATACCCGGTGCAAACTCATTGCAGAAATATCAAGTGTTTTTGCATTCCATTCGTAATTGATTTCTGTATATGGTTTCCCTTTACGCACATTAATACTCATGCCAATTGAATGCAATACAAAATCTACTTTGCCACCAAAATGTTCCATTGATTTTTCAAACAGATTTTTCAGATCATCCATATTGGTTACATCGGCTCCAATAACCGGTGCATTGCCACAGGCTTCTGCCAATTTATTAATCTCACCCATACGTAAGGCAACAGGTGCATTGGTTAAAACAATCTGTGCACCTTCTTCAAAACATTTTAATGCTGTTTTCCAGGCAATTGATTTTTCATCTAAAGCACCAAAGATGATTCCTTTCTTTCCTTTTAGAAGTTGATGGCTCATGTTAATTGATTTGTGTCAAAAATAAGGAAGATGGGGGAATGAGCATCTTTTCAACATTGGCAAAGTTGTAAAAACAATGAATACCCGTCATGAACAGGATTGAACTATGCCAAAGTTGAACCAAGTGTTTTACTGTGCTAAGCTGATATTAATCTGCAATCCGGCTCTGGTATTCACCACTGGTGGAGGTGTGGCAATATATCCTACAACCCTGTTTTGTTCAAAGAACAAACGCAAACGAATACGATTATTTAAAACATAATCGATGGATGGACTGATGTTAAGCACTTTTTGTCCGCCTGTTGGTATGCTGTTTCTCTGATCCAGAATATTATTGGCTGTTGCATTATCTCTGTAAGTTAAATCAAAACGGAAGTTGAGATCATTATCAAGTGTTCTGCTGTCTTTTTTAGTAAACGGAAGTTTAAATGGCATTTTTAAACCACGTTTGCGCCAACCGGCACCCACTGTTATTTCAACGCTTCTAACTTCACTTACCTGGAAATCAATTAAACTTAAACTGATGGTTCTGCTTCTTCCGTAATCAACTTTAAAACTAAGTTCATTGGAAAGTTGCACATCAACTCCTATTAATGGAGCAAAACGTTCACTGATTGTTACGTTAGGTATTAAAAAGAAAGGAACAAAATTATTTGAAACTGTATCTAAGAAAGAAGGGAACCCATAACCAAACCTATCGGCATAGAGTAAAGCTGATGAATAATTATTCATACTCAAATTACTGCTGTAACCATGTGTAATGGTGAAGTTGGTAAAGATGCGATCGAGCCCTGGTATTTTTGATAAACCATTATACGTTAAACGCCAGTTTGGTTTTGGCAAATAACGTTTAAACGGATTGTCATTCACCTTCCTGTTATTCTGATCAAGCAAACCCACTTTCAACGGATCCTGGTTGGTATAGGCAGCAATAAAGGCAGGAATCAATACATCCTGTGCATAACGGCCATATCCCTTATAGTAATTATTATTAACCTGGTTGCCTGTATATGGATTTGCTTCACCTAATCGCTTTGATAATATTTCTCTGTTTTTTTCAAATTGAAGAAAGGATTCTCCTGTTGCTGTTGCAGAATATTTTCTGAACATGGTTTGATAGGATATGAATGTAATATCAAAACCA
>DAIOWB010000319.1:0-3120 GCA_036758725.1 Lacibacter sp. | reverse complement strand
TACAGCTTTTAAAAAGCATACCGGCCTGAAGCCTTGTGAACTTTTGTTTCGTTAATAAATTAGTCAGTTCATACTCTTTTCCTTTTACCTAAATATCTTTGTAGCATAATGAAGTTGTCGGGCTACATATTAGCTATTTATCTTTTACTGCTTTCCGCTGTACCCTGCTGCGAATTCGATAGTTGTCCGGATGACAAAACAGAATTGGCTGAACAGCATGAAAGTGGTGAAGAGGATTGCGGTAATTGTTCACCATTTTTCAGTTGCGAAGAGTGTGCTACTGCAACAGTAGCTTTTAAACCGATTCAATTTAAAATTGTTCTCACTCCGTTATTATCTGTTTATGCCGGATACGTTCAAACTTCTCTTCCACAAATTAATTATGATTTCTGGCAACCGCCTAAAATAAGTTGATGACTTACTGCTACTCAAAGCGTATTTACATTTTTCCAAACATCAACTATTTAAAGAATGAATAAAATATGTTTATTAATTGTGGCATTTTTATATGCCATTAATTCTAACTCGCAGAATATTGTAATAATAAAAGTTATTGATGCAGAATCAAAAGAAGCAATTACAAATGCATCAGTAACAGGAAAAGGATTTAGAACAGGAACAGTTACTGACACTTTGGGAGTGGCAAAACTTGTTTTTTCAGCAGGGTTAAATGAACTAATAGTTAGTCATGTTGCATATGAGGCACAAAAAATATCATTTACTGCACCAGTAACTGATACAATGATTGTAGCATTGGAGCCTCAAGAAGAAGAAGAAGTGGTAATTCAATCCACCCGCAGTTCCCGAACCATACAAGATATTCCAACAAGAGTAGAGTTCATCGCCGGAGAAGAGCTGGATGAAAAGGCAAATATGAAACCTGGTGATATAAGAATGGTTTTAACAGAAAGCACCGGCATACAAACACAGCAAACTTCTGCTACTTCTGCTAATTCATCCATACGAATTCAGGGATTGGATGGACGATACACACAAGTATTGAAAGACGGATTTCCTTTGTATGCAGGTTTCAGTAGCGGATTGGGATTACTGCAAACTCCACCATTAGATTTGAAACAGTTTGAAGTGATAAAAGGTTCCGCCTCCACCTTATATGGCGGTGGTGCCATTGCAGGCTTGGTGAATTTAATTTCCAAAACGCCAAAGGAAGTACAGGAATTAAAATTTCATGTTGATGTTACAGGTGCAGGCGGATTAAACACCAGCGGCTTTTATGGAAAGAAGTTTGGTAAAACAGGATTGACAGTCTTTGCATCCCGCAACAGCAATAAAGCCTACGATCCGGCTGATATCGGTTTATCCGCCATTCCAAAATTTGAACGCTATACTGTAAATCCAAAGCTGTTTGTGTACTTCACACCAAAAACAACCATGACGGTTGGAGCTAACATCACCACGGAAAAAAGAACAGGGGGCGATATGGATTTCATAAATGGAAAAAACCCTTCTGGTTATTTTGAGGCAAATAATACAGATAGGTATAGTACACAGTTTAGTATCGAACACCATTTTGGTAAATGCAGTCACTTTACTTTTAAAAATAGCCTTAATCGTTTTCAGAGAGTTATTACTTCTCCGGCTTATGCTTTTAATGGTACACAAAATGGAACATTCACGGAAGCAACCTATGCTTATCACGGCGAAAAATCAGAATGGATAACGGGTTTGAATTTATTGACAGATGATTTTAAAGAAGCAAAAATCACTTCAACACCACTTAGAGACTATCAGCAATTGACTGTTGGAACTTTTGTTCAAAATACACTGAAAGTAAACGAGAAGTTTCATTTGGAATCAGGCCTGCGGGGTGATTTTGTAAAAGACTATGGTTTTGCTTTTTTACCAAGAGTATCGGCTTTGTTTAAATTTACTCCCAAGCTTTCCTCAAGAGTAGGGGGTGGCTTAGGTTACAAAACACCAACCATCTTCACCGAAGAAAGTGAAAGATTACAATATCAAAATGTATTGCCAATAGATGAGAATGTAAATAAACTGGAACGTAGCTATGGGGTAAACGCAGATATCAATTATAAAACCAAATTCGTTGATGGCGATGTAAGTTTCAGTATCAATCATCTTTTCTTCTATACAAGAATTGATGATCCTTTACTATTGCAACCTGATGCTGGTAATTATCGCTTTAATACGGTTACTGGTCACATTGATAGCAGGGGAATGGAAACTAATATCAAAGTAGGGTATAGCGATTTCAAATTATTTTTGGGATACACTTTTACACATGCAGAGTTGCACCAGGGAAATAGTAAAACGGAAAGTTTCTTAACCCCAAAGCATCGTATCAATTCTGTATTGATGTATGAGGTGCATGAAAAATGGAAACTGGGATTAGAAGCCTATTATTTCAGTAAACAAAAACTAAGTGATGGCGCAACCGGGGAATCATACTGGATTACAGGTTTTATGGCTGAGAAGCTCTGGGAAAAACTTTCGTTGTATATCAATTTTGAAAATTTTCTCGATGCGAGGCAAACAAAATTTGGCAATATTTATACTGGCTCAATTAATAACCCTGTTTTCAGGGATATCTACGCACCGCTTGATGGGTTTGTAGTAAATGGAGGTATTAAGATTCGCTTATAATATTCTTAAAAACAATAAATAGCTACGGGTTTAATGGCGGCTGTTTATTTTTGTTTTAAATTACTAAATGAATACACCTGAATTGCTTAATCAAATAGTCCGCAGCCGTCGTTCTACTTTTCCTGATCAATTTGAAGCAGGTAAAAAAGTAGATGATGCAATAATAAAAGAAATACTGACCAATGCTACCTGGGCGCCGAATCATGGCAAAGAAGAGCCATGGCATTTTACAGTTTTTACAGGGGAAGGATTGAAGAAATTAGCAAATTTTCAAAGTGAACTATATAAAAAACTTTCAGGTGATAATTTTAAAGAAATTACGTACGGTAAGCTGCAACAAAATCCGATGAAAGCTTCTCATGTTATTGCAATCGGCATGAAGCGGTCGGTTAATAAAAATATTCCCGAGACAGAAGATATATCAGCAGTATCCTGTGCCGTACAGAATATCTATTTATCAATAACAGCATATGGATTAGGTGGTTACTGGACAACCGG
>DAIOWB010000318.1:0-3135 GCA_036758725.1 Lacibacter sp. | reverse complement strand
GTTTGTCCGGCAATAAAACCAACCACCGGCTTCTTTGCATTTTCTTTATACCAACGTGCAGCTTCTGCTTCCATACCACCACCAATTTCACCAATCATTACTACTGCATCGGTTTCATCATCATTCATAAATAATTCAAGCGCCTCTTTAGTTGTTGTTCCAATAATAGGATCGCCGCCAATTCCAACTGCTGTACTAACACCCAAGCCTGCTTTTGCAACCTGATCGGCAGCTTCGTAAGTAAGCGTTCCGCTTTTTGATACAATTCCAATACGTCCTTTCTTAAAAACAAAACCCGGCATAATGCCCACTTTACATTCATCGGCTGTAATTACACCAGGGCAGTTCGGTCCTATTAATCTTGTTTTTGTTCCTGTTAAATAATTCTTTGCCTTCACCATATCCTGCACCGGAATGCCTTCGGTAATACATACCACCAGTTCAATGCCTGCAGCGGCAGCTTCCATAATAGCATCGGCTGCAAAAGCAGGCGGTACAAAAATAATACTCACATTAGCACCGGCACTTTTCACTGCTTCTTCAACTGTGTTAAACACGGGCTTGTCAAGATGCGTAGTACCACCTTTACCCGGTGTAACACCACCCACAACATGAGTGCCATATTCAATCATTTGAGTTGCATGAAAGGTACCTTCTGTACCGGTAAATCCCTGCACAATAACTTTAGAATTTTTATTAACGAGAATGCTCATATTGCTGCTTTAAAAGTTGCGCAAAGATAAGGGAAGACGGGTTGAAGATTTCATATTTGCCATTTTTGATTTAATGAATTTGGGGCTTTCATTTGTAGTTATAAATTCATCTTTAGTTCCGGCTTTTCGCTTGTAGTTACCAACCGCCTACAGGGTTTTCAACCGCTGTCGGCGTATGGCAAGCTACCGCTTCAATCCGGCAGCCATTGAGCAGTTGTACTTTTTTCAACAACTGCAATCAAAAGAGTGTAATTAAAATCTGCAATCTAAAATCTTAAATAAAAAAATCGGTTTATCTGCTCTTATCACTCTGAACAACTCTGCCCGTATATCCCCATGTTACACTTCCCCAATAGCTTTGCCATTGAGCTTTGGCATCATTAGGTATATGAATCATGTGTACACAACTCACTATCCATTCACCAGATGTTTCAACTGGGAAACTGATTTCTCCTTTTTCATCACTCATAAAAGTGGAGTCGGTTACCTGGTTAAGAAGTTTATGCCAGGTCTTTATTTTTTTATTGGCAAGAGGTTCTCCATTGAAAAGGAACTTTACTTTCATGAGTTGATTATTGCCAATGGTATATGGGTGGGAAAGTGGAATGATATCAAGCGGTAACGAAGTTTGTTTTTTATAAACCTCTGTTTTTTTAGTACCAACCTGTACAATTGTTTTTACAGATCGTTGATAATATTCTCTGCCTGCAGAATCTATTTCATTTTGTTCCTTGCGGTAATCTATTGCTTTAGTTAAACCATCCTCCTGCAGGTAATCATTAAACTTTTGTGCATCCAGTTCAATAAAAGAATTGGTACTGTTAAATGTAACCATGGCTGTGCCTTCTTCAAACAAGGAAAACTGTAATGAATCGCCGGGAGCATTATTCAACCCATCGTTTAAATTGTCACTTACATCAGCATAATAAAATTGAAGATTGTTTATTTTTTCTTTGCTGCCTGTCCAGTTTTCTCCTTCAAATCTTTCACCTGCTTTAAACCGGATATTGATTTCTTGTCCACGGGAGAAAATATATTGCTGAGGTTCCAGCCAGAATTCATGTGCAAAAAGGGAGAGTGCAGTTAAGAAACAAAAAGTAAGGAGTAATGATCTCAGGCTCATATGTTTTACTATTGTTGAATGTAGTAATGCTGCTTATCAGTCCCTCCCCTTTGGGGAGGTTAGGTGGGGCCTAACATCTTTTCCATATCTCGATCATCACTAATTTTACCTCTGGCTTCCAGCATACGCATGTCTTTAGCATCCTGTAAAAATTCAGATGCAAAAATGAATTTATTGAGTTCTTCATTTTTACTGAAGATGATGTCTTTATTACTTCCTTCCCATTCTTTTTTACCCTGGTGCATAAAAATAATATGATCACCAATTTCCATTACACTGTTCATGTCATGGGTGTTTACAATCGTAGTCATACCAAACTCAATGGTAATTTCTTTAATGAGTTTATCAATCACTAATGAAGTTTTAGGATCAAGTCCGGAGTTGGGCTCATCGCAAAAAAGAAACTTGGGATTAAGCACAATAGCTCTTGCAATACCTACTCTTTTTTTCATACCACCACTGATCTCAGACGGGAATTTATTATTTGCATCTTTCAGGTTTACCCTGTCTAATACCTTGTTTACTTTTTCATGTTTCTCTTTTAAATTCAGTTTGGTAAACATATCCAAAGGAAACATCACATTCTGTTCAACCGTCATTGAATCAAACAAAGCAGAACCCTGAAACAGCATTCCAATTTGCTGCCTCATTTCCTTGCGTTTTTCTTCATTCATTTGGGTAAAGCTTTCCCCATCATACAGCACATCGCCACTATCCGGTTCAAACAAACCAACAATGCATTTCATTAACACTGTTTTTCCGCTACCGCTGGCGCCAATAATTAAATTGCACTTCCCTGTTTCCAGTATGGCTGAAACATCTTCAATAACTGTTACGTCATTAAAACCTTTATGTATATTTTTTATTTCTATCATGGAATTATAATAAAATTGCTGCCAGTGCGTAATCGGCTAATAAAATTAAAATGCAACTAACAATTACTGATTTTGTTCCGGCTCTTCCTATCTCCAGTGAACCACCTTGTACATGGTATCCAAAATAAGCCGGGATACTTGAAATAATAAAAGCGTACGTATAGGTTTTACTTAATGCAAAAAATACATTGTAAGGAATAAAATCTTCCAACAGCCCGTCGTTATAAACTTCTGCAGGAAGAATGCCCGATAATTCGCCTGCAACTTTTCCTCCCCATATACCAAGTACTGCAGCTAATACTACCAGGCAGGGAACAACAATTAGTGCTGCCAGTATTTTTGGCATAATTAAATAGGCTTTTGTATTGATGCCCATAATCTCCAAAGCATCTATCTGTTCACTTATACGCATGTTGCCCAGCTC
>DAIOWB010000317.1:0-3139 GCA_036758725.1 Lacibacter sp. | reverse complement strand
TATCAACAGATTTGAGTTGTTTAATGCACTTAGATGGTTATATCAAAGAGAAAGGGTACAATCTTAAAACATTACATATTGCTGATGTGTTGGCAAATGGGTGGTGAGATGAGAATGGATAATTTAGTAATGGATAATTGATAATTTCCTTCTCAGCAATTATCCATTTTTAATTAAACAATTATTAATTACTATATGGCCTATTGGTTAGTAAAATCAGAACCATTTAAATACAGCTGGGATCAGTTTGTAAAAGATAAAGTAACCTTTTGGGATGGGGTACGTAATTATGCTGCAAGAAATAACCTGAGGGATATGAAGCAGGACGATGAAGTATTTTTTTATCATAGTAATGAGGGATTAGAAATTGTTGGCATTGCAAAAGTGGTAAAAGAGAGTTACCAGGATCCTACAACTGATGAGGAAGCCTGGTTGGTAGTTGATTTAAAGCCTGTAAAGAAATTAAAAAAACCTGTTAGCCTTATTCAAATCAAAGCAGATAAGCGTTTGGAAAATATTGAATTGATAAAAATCAGCAGGTTAAGTGTTTCAAAAGTAAGAGAAGAAGAGTGGAAGATAGTGTTGGAGTTAGCGGGGGAGTGAGCTAAGAGAGAGAAAGAGTGGAATATATTATAAATTCTCGTTCAATATTTTTATAAATTCTTTTCGTTCAATCAATTTTGCACCCAAACTTCCAAGGTGATCAGTATAAACCTGGCAATCAATCAACACTACTCCTTCTTTTTCCAGTTTTTTTACATACCAGATAAAAGCATACTTGCTTGCATTACTCACTTTGCTGAACATGCTTTCACCAAAAAATAACTTACCCATTCTGATGCCATATAAACCTCCAACAAGCTCATTGTTTTTCCAGGCTTCAACACTAACTGCATATCCCATTTTATGAAGTGCAGTATATGCTTTTTCAATTTCTTTGGTAATCCAGGTGCCTTCTTTCAGCATTCTTGTTTTGCCGCACATATGAATAACTTCATTGAAAGCTTTATTCACAGTTACTTCAAAAGCATTTTTTTTAAATAATTGCTTCATGCTTTTGCTGATGTATAAATCATCTGGCGATAAAACAAATCTTGGATCGGGGCACCACCAGATCGGGGGCTCGTCTTCATTAAACCAGGGGAAAATTCCTTTTTTATAAGCAAGCAGTAAACGGTTAATGCTTAAATCACCGCCAATAGCCAGTATGCCTTCAGGAGTTGCTTTTTCTACAGGAGGGAACCAAAGTTCTTTGCTTAAATAATGGATAGGCATTTTGTAAAGTAGTAAGATAAAGTGGAAAAACTCAGGCAATTACTTCCACTGTGGCACCAATGCCTCTATCTGTTATTGCATCGCACATCATCTTCAAGTCATCATAAGAGCCTTTCTTAACAGCGTATTTTCCTTTTGAATGAATAAACCAGGCACATTGTTCAGCCTGTTCAGCAGAATGACCACAAATTTCAACTAGCGTATCAATTACCCATTCAAATGTGTTTACTTCATCATTCCATACAATAAGGTTGCAGGGAGCTTCCACTTCAGTAAGCACATCTGTTTCAAACAATTCTTTGGTATGTGTAGACTCTTTAAACATTTCAGATTACAAAAATAACTAAGGAATTTCAAAAAAAGTAATCCTTTCATAATATTCAAGCAACATAAAAGACTTAATCTTTGTCATAGTTACAACTGAAAATTTTGAATGAAGTTCCGCATTACGAATAAAAAGAAAGAGTCAGATAAAAACACCACAGAGCTTAAGGCTATTGTATTGTCTATCAATTCAACTAACAGAGGTTTGGATTTCCTTGTAGAACTATTTCAGCAAATAAGGCCAGGTGATGTTAAAAATACGGTAGAATCAGAAATCAAATTCAAGGCTTTTTTATTTCAGTTGCAGGACGACAGGTCACTTTTGTTTTCACTCCGTCGGTCACTTCTTTCTCAATTTGTAAATAGCGATATTACAACTGCATTAACAGAAAGTGGCCTCATCAGTTCAAGAGGTTTTATTCAGGAGCTGATGTCAAAGCTTAAGCATAAAATAATTCCACCTTTGCTAAAGCCTACTGATTTTCTTTATGTAATAGAACGCATCTTTTATAAACGGAATGATTATTTATGGATGGAAAAAATTGATCCTGATTTATGGGTGAAATTTTTTGAATTAATTGGCATAGAAGTAAAATTGGATGCACCTGAACTTACAAGGCAATTATCCCAATCCATGCAGGCATTATCTTACAGACTTACAATGATGGGGTTGGAAAAGGAAATCACCCGCAGATATAAAACGTTTAATGATGCTATCTTTCCTTTTCTTGAACAGAACAGGTTAATTAGTCTTTTTCTTGAAAAGAAACAAAATGCAAATGAGCATGAACTTAAGCTGATATTAAATGGAATTGCTGAATCTCTTCATAATTGTTTGCAAAGTATTAAATGGGTAAAAGATCAACGTATAGAAGTGGGTACAAGTCTGGCTGAAACATTTCTGCTTACCCGTATGGAGCAACACGTTGAACGCATTTTTATGATTCTTGATGCATTGGATAATGATCATGAGTTTAACACAAGAAGATTTATTCATTATTTTATTACAGTTGTACGCAATCAAAACAGAAAAAACAGTTTAAGTGAATTTCTATCTCAGAACTTAGGATTATTAGCCTATCAAATAGCTGAGCATGGAGGTAAGAGAGGAGAGACGTTTATTACTAAAACCAGGAAAGAATTTTATCTGCTTTTTGTTAGCGCAATGGGTGGCGGATTCATTATTTCATTTATTGCCATCTTTAAAAATCTATTGGTAAAAATTGCATTGGCCCCATTCTGGCAGGGAATTTTATATAGTATAAATTATAGTTTTGGGTTTTTATTAATACAAACAACAGGATCAACACTTGCAACCAAGCAACCAGCATTTACCGCTTCTTCTGTTGCAAGTTCATTAGATAGCAATAAAATCAATAACAAACCCGATTTAAATAATCTTGCAATAACAATTTCACAGGTTTCAAGAAGTCAGTTGGCCTCTTTTGCCGGAAACCTGTTGCTGGTATTTCCATTAACTTATTTATTAGCCATGTTGTTTTTTATGGCAACAGGGTTTAAAATTGCTTCAGGTACCGAA
>DAIOWB010000316.1:0-3141 GCA_036758725.1 Lacibacter sp. | reverse complement strand
GAATACTGCAAACATTTACGAAATGTACTTTTAAGATTTGTTTAAATCTGAACTATTCCGTTCTTTATGGCATACATTACCAAGCCAACTCTTGTTTTCATTTGTAATTTTTCAAACAGAGTATCTCTGTACCCATCAATGGTTCTGGGGCTCAGGTACATTTTATCAGCAATTTCTTTATAGGTCATTTCTGTGCATGCCAGTTTAAGGAATTCAAGTTCACGGTCACTAAGATCAGTTGATTTCTTTTGATCAATGCTCTCGGCATCCATTTTATTGATTGAGTGAATTAATCTGCCGGTAACCAGTTCTGAATAATAAAATCCTTTTTCATGAACAGAATCTAAAGCCTTTTTTAATTCAGGTGGTTCACTGTCTTTTAAGATATATCCTTTAGCGCCTGCTTTAAACATACGGATGATAGCGTTTTCATTATCATACATTGATAGTGCTATTACATTTATTAGCGGATGATGCTCTCTGATCCATTGTGCTGTGGCATAACCATCCATTTCGGGCATATTGATATCAAGTAACACAATGGAAGGTTCACCATGTTTTTTAATCTGTTCAATAAAATGAGTTCCGTTATCTGCTTCAAACAAAACCGAATAATCGCCAAAGCTGTCAACCACTCCGGCTAAACCATTGCGTAAAAGCACATGGTCATCAGCTAAGGCTACTTTAATTTTTTGTTGTTCCTTCATTTGTAAACTCATTAATTGATAATTGAAGTGATACTTCTGTTCCTATTCCGATGGTACTGGTTACAAAAAATTTTGCACCAATAAGTGTGGCCCTGTTGTTCATATTACGTAAGCCTAAACCAAAGGTTTGATTATCGGAAGCATTGAGCGGACTGAGATCAAAACCTTTTCCATTGTCTTTTATGAAAATATTTACAGTTTCATGATTAAAATGAATACTTGCTGAAATTTTTTTAGCTTCTGCATGTTTGATGATATTGTGTATGGCTTCCTGTACAATACGAAAGAGGATGAGTTCTTTTTGCTTATCAAGACGAACTGTTTTCCCGTCAATCGATAATTCTGTTTCAATGCTGCCTGTTTTTTGTAACAGTTCCAGTTCATATTCAATTGACCGTACCAATCCAAGGTCTTCAACATAATCTGTATTCAGGCTGCGGCTGAGGTCCCTGAGATCCTGAATGGCTTTGCCGATTAGTTGCTGGGAAGTTTTAATTTTTTCAGCTGCTGCACTTTCAGCAATAGTTGTAGTTGCCAGGTTCAGTTTAGCCAGGGTTAAAACCTGTCCAACGTTATCATGAATTTCCTGTGAAATATTTTTAAGGGTTTGTTCCTGGATTTCGAGTTGGGTTTGGAGGAGTGTTTTTTCATACTCTGCTTTCATATTTCTAACCTCATTATGATAATGTGTTCTTCTCTTATGATACAACCATACAAAGATTATTATAAAGAGAACCACTATCAAAAACAACAGGCTGCCAAAAATTATACTTAAAATCAGGTTTTTGTCTGCCATGAAAAATAAATTCCAATTAATATAAATGAATATAAAAATACATTGAGAAAATTTGAAAAGAAACGAAACAAACTAATGTACTCCTTTATTTTAGTGTAGGCAATAAAATCAAAGGCATTAATATAAAAGAAAAAGCCCGCATAGAAAAAAAGCAGGCCTGTGCTGATCCAAAACATAGGCGAATAAAGTGGTGTTTTTAGAGTTTCTGATTTCATTAATTCCCGAAAATAAAAAAAGCACCAGCAAATAATCATTAGCGACCCTGCTCTGTATGTAATTGTGTGAAAATGATTCCAGCCTTGAATCCAAAAAATATTAATCAGAAAGCACAGTAGAAAAAGAGTTGTAGAAAATTTTATTGTTCTTTTTACCGCCTTTTTTTCTATCACTTCATAAAATACAAGTGAGAAAAAAAGAAATTCAAATGCAGTATAAATATTATACCACCAGTGATTGCTTCCATTGATACTTACCAGTTGGAAATAGCCTGCTGTTTCAACAATTAAAGTAATAGCAAGAAATGGAACAAACCAACGGATAAAGTTAAATTTTATCCGTTGGTACATGATTGCGCCAGTTAGAAAATCAAGAGCTATCAACAAGATGAAAATAATCTTCATTTTATGTTACCAAGTTTGGCCATCTTTACAATCCGGAGGACAGAGTGAGCCGATATCCAACCCCTGACCGCCATAACTTAATGAGTTTTTATCCTCAATTAATTGATCAGCATTTAGGTTTTGACTATCCTTTTTTGTAACTACTAAAATTACAGTATGCTGTTCATCATAAGATTTCTTTGGTAAAGGAATTCCATTAGGCGGTTTATGTAAATCATGGTTTTCATCATGCATCCCAAAATATATTCTTATACCATACTTCATCTTTTCATTGGTAGTAGAATTTGGGGTCAGACCATTATCGTTAAAAAGTTGTTCTAATTCTGAATAAGGAAACCAACAGCTCCTTGCATCATCCTTTCCCATATTATGTGGTGGGGTTGAAGGTGTATCACCTTTTTTCTTCTTCTTTGTATTAGTTTGATTTTTGTTAATCAAATCTTCAATAAAGCTTTTAGGTACTGCAACTCCCGGAAAAAGAGCCATTTTATTTTGCGATACTAATTTTACAGGCATAAAATAAATTTTAAATGTGAATTAATAGTTTGAATATAGAAATCAAATTTCATACCTGCTAGTTTTGGAGCAAACAGTTCATTAACTCATAGTTTCAGGTGTTTTAACGGTACCAGTTCGGGTTTATTCCTTCTTGCTTTGCAGCTCTTATTTATTGAATATTTGTATCATCATTGGCCGTTGCTAACCTCTATTATAAAATCACACACCTGTTCTTCAGTACCCTATTTTTTATTTCTGAAATATTGTTATCAAAAAAATGGATAGTTCCATGCATTAAAACCTTTCTTAACGTAATTTTCAAGCTCGGTTGCTACACTTCAGTTGAAGCATTGTTTCAATCAGCTGAACAATTTTATTGTGGTGTTTTTTTATTCCACATTTGTTGAAATCTACGCCAACAAGAATATTTGTATGTTTTGCAAATCATGTTGTTGAATACTCCAACATGACCAGGAAACCAAAAAATAAAATACTCAATTATTGTGCAGGCTTACTGTTT
>DAIOWB010000315.1:0-3146 GCA_036758725.1 Lacibacter sp. | reverse complement strand
TCATGGGAGTTTGCTGATTTTACTGCAGCAACCGGTAATAATGTAGCTACCAATACTAATGCATTAACCGGGTATTACTATCAATACTTCAGAAGAAACCTTTCTTATTTCAGTAGAATCAATTACGATTTTGATGATAAGTACCTGGCTTCTTTTACTGCACGTCGTGATGGTTCTTATGCGTTTGGTATTAATAATAAGTTTGCCAATTTCTTTTCAGGTTCACTGGGTTGGGTAGTTACCAATGAAGATTTCTTCAAATCTGATTTTATTGACTATCTGAAAATAAGAGGTAGTTATGGAAGTATTGGAAACGAAAATGTAGATCCTCAGTTTGTAGGAATTGTAACAGGCGGACCCAGTTATGGACCTACTGCAAACAGCAATGGATATACGTTTGCTGATGTTTTTTATCCGGGTTCTACCGTTGGATCAGCAGCCAATGATATTCTTGCCTGGGAAAAACAAGTACAAGCCAACGCAGGATTTGACCTTACTTTTTATAAAAGAAAATTCACTTTAAGTGCCGATTATTTCCAGAAGAATGTTGATGGTTTGCTATTCACACCTTCTGCTTCTTTATACCTAGGTACTGTTCCTATCCCAACTGCTAATATCGGATCTACCAGCAGTAAAGGTGTTGATATTACCTTTGGTTACAACGAAACAATAGGAAGATCTTTCAAGTTAAATACTTCTTTAACCTTTACCACTTCTGAAAACAAGGTTACTGCAACCAATGATGATGGAAGTGCCAAAATTTTTGGTGGTTATTATTTCAACGGACAGTCGCAGAGTGTAACTGTGTTTGAAAAAGGTTTTACACCGGGCTATTTCTACGGATATAAAACAAATGGTTTATTTCAAACAGCAGCCGAAGTAGCAGCAGGACCTGTACAAGCGGGCGCTGTTCCAGGTGATATCCGTTTTGTTGATATGAATAAGGATGGTTTAATTGATGCCACTGATCAGGTTCAGATTGGTGATCCGTTCCCTGATTTTACAATGGGATGGAACCTGAGCCTTGAATATAAAAATTTCGATTTTAATGCATTTACTTATGCTTCTGTAGGAAATGATGTGTACAGAGCCTATGAGCGTAATGCAAACTTTACCAATAAATACAGGGGAGTATTAGCAAGATGGACAGGTGCCGGTACTACTAATGATGCCCGCAACCCAAGGTATTCTTTTACAGATGCCAATAGTAATATTAGAGTGAGCGACCGTTATGTTGAAGACGGTTCTTTTGTGAAATTGAAAAATATTCAGTTGGGCTATACCTTCCCGGAAAAAGCAATCAAAAAAGTGCTTAGCCGTTTGCGTGTATATGTACAAGTGAAAAATGCATTTGTACTTACAAAGTATTCCGGATTTGATCCTGAAATTTCTGGAGGTATCCTGGATTCAGGTATTGATCGTGGTGCTTATCCGCAAGCAAGAACTTATTCTTTCGGGCTTGATATTAAACTATAAATATTCAATTTAAAAAACTAGAATAATGAAGAATCAATATATAAAAATACTGGGCCTGGTTTTATTAATAACCTTGCTCAATTCCTGCAAAAAATGGGTGGATTACAATCCCCGTGAAGACTTCAGAATTACAGAACTGGATTACCTGAAGTCTGAAAGTGATTACCGCACCATGGCAGTGAGTGTTTATACTCCAATTCAATGGTTAAACCAGATTGTTCCTATTGGAGATATTGCATCAGACAATGCTGTGAGTGGTGGCGAAAATGCATCAGACGTTTTGTCTTTGCAGCAAATAGATGATTATACACATACACCAGTTAATTCAACTTTGTCTGAGTTATGGGTATCAGCTTATGAAGGTGTAAACAGGGCAAACTATTTAATACAGTACAAGGATAAAAACCTGGCTGGAGAAACTGTAAGTTTTGCAGGAAAAGATGCCCTTTTTGGTGAAGTGTATTTCCTCCGTGGGTATTATTATTTTTCCCTTGTAAAAATGTTTGGTGATGTACCGCTGTTTACAGATAAGAGGTTAGGCCTGGGCGATTCCAAAACCCTAACAAGAGCAGCAAAAGCAGATGTGTATAAGCAGATTGAGAAAGATTTAACTGATGCCATTGCTGTGTTGCCTGCCATTCAAACACAAAAAGGAAGAATTACTAAATATGCAGCACAGGCACTTTTAGGTAAAGTGTATTTGTACCAGAAAAAATATACAGAATCTGCAGCCATTCTGCAAAGCATCATCACAGCAAATGCTTTTTCTTTGGTTACTAATTTTGAATCTATCTTTTTATTCACTGGAGAAAACGGACCTGAGTCTGTATTTGAAATTCAATATTCAAATACCTCACCTTATTATAACTGGGGTGGCGTTACAAGAGGCCAGGGAAATTATGCTATACAGCAATGTGGTATTCGTGGATTAAACGGAACAGCAGCTATGCCTTATGCAGCTGGCTGGAGTACCAATCTTCCTTCTCAAAACCTGGCAGCTGCGTATGCAGCAGGTGACAAGAGGAAGAGCGTAACCGTTCTGGATATAGAAGCGTATAAAACAGCGAATCCTGCATTTAACATTACTTACCAGGTAGCACCATATAAAAATACCGGCTTATACAATCAGAAGTATTTACCAAGAAAAGGTGAAACATCAGGTCAATTGGAGTTGAACTATACCAATAACTTCAGAACCATTCGTTATGCTGATGTGCTTTTAATGGCAGCTGAAGCTTATTGCAAAGCATCTGCACCAGATTTTGCAAAGGCACAAACTTACCTCAACCTGGTTCGCCGCCGTGCATTTGGTGATCTGCTTCATGATATTAATCTTACAGGAGATCCGTTATACCTGGCAGTTTTAGAAGAACGCAGAATGGAGCTGGCAATGGAAGGTGAACGTTTCTTTGATTTAGTAAGAACGGGTCAGGCAGCTGCAAAAATTACAGGTTTTGTAGCAGGCAAACATGAAGTATTCCCTATTCCGCAAAGAGAGGTTGATATTTCAGGTTTAAAACAAAACAGCGGTTATTAATCAATAACTAATTAAAAATTAAAATCATGAATGCATTAAAATATTTCTTTGGAATTGCTTTTTTATTAACGGTTGTTGCCGGTTGTAAAAAAGTTAACAACGATGATCTGTCGTTCCTCGGAACAGCTAAAGA
>DAIOWB010000314.1:0-3167 GCA_036758725.1 Lacibacter sp. | reverse complement strand
TTGGTAATGGTACAGCAGTTGTTACCAACTGGACAGGTTCACTGGCGCCACAAGCTGTTACTGATGTAACACTTAATACAATGAGCTTAAATGCAGGTACAAACAGCAACCTGGTTGTTTATACATCCAATCCAAATGGAAGCGTTGATCAAAATACATTTAATGATACAGGCAAATTAGCAGGTGTTGTTTTTCCAATTGTAACTGTACCTTATAATGAAGGTTTTGAAAGTATCACTTTCGCTCCTGCCAACTGGCAACGTTATAACCCAAATTCAGATATGACATGGGAACGCACAACGGCCGCCTCAAAAACAGGTGTAGCATCGATGTATATTAATAACTATGACTATAATGCAAATGGATTAATTGATTGGATGTTTTCTCCGTTAGTTCCTGTAAAAGGAAAGGACTCTGCATTTTTGACTTTCCAGATTGCTGCAGCTACTTACAATCCTCCAGATATGGCAAATAACCCAACTGATACTTTAGAAGTTCTGGTTACCAGTGATTGTGGCCTCACTTATAAAAGCGTTTATAAAAAATGGGGGAAAGATTTAGTAACAACAGGAAATATTGGTGTTGATACAAGCTATGTTCCTATTGCCAGCCAATGGAGAAAAGACAGCATATTTCTTGGTGATTATTCAAATGGACTTACAGAAAACATTCAGGCAGTTTTTAAGAATACTACAAACTATGAAAACAATATCTATATTGATGATATTAATATCTATGTAAAAGATGTGAACCCGAATCTGAAACGGAAAGGTGTTATGATAAACCCCAATCCTTTCAGGAATAAATTTGTATTAGAGTATTATCAAAGTCCGGTTAATCTTGAGTACATTCATATATACAATCATGTTGGGCAGTTAGTTTGGCAAAAAAGAATTTCTTTAGGCATTAATGGAACAAATGTGGGACCAAATTACCTGGAAATAGACCTGAGTACTCTGAGCAGCGGAATGTATACCGTTCAGTTGGTTTACAGGGCCAGAAAAACAGAAACACTGCAAATCATTAAAATAAACTAAGCATTTTTACAAAGAATAATTAAAATAGATATTGAAACAGATCGCAGCGTAACTTTGCCGGGTTACGCTGTTTTTTTACAGTATCATTTTACCTGCAGGTAATTTAAACCACAGGATTACTTTGAAACATTAAATATGGAAACGGGAATTGAAACAATCCTCCAAAGCCAGCGGATAGATAGTGCATTAAAATCCATTGCTGATAAAATTTATAATAAAGAACGTATCACTGAAGAAGAAGGGTTGATGTTGTTTGAAAAAGCAAGCCTGCCTTTTGTAGGTGCATTGGCAAATCATGTACGTGAACGTATGCATGGCGATACAACTTACTTCAACCGCAACTTTCATATTGAACCAACCAATCTCTGTGTATTTAGCTGCAACTTCTGTTCATATTCCAAGATTTATGCAAAAAAAGAAGAAGGATGGGAACTGAGTATTGAACAAATGCTTCACATGGTACAGAAGTATGATGGTATTCCTGTAACAGAAGTTCATATTGTTGGTGGTGTACATCCCAAAATGGATTTGCAATTTTTTGCAGATTTGTTGAAAACAATTAAAACTCATCGTCCGGGTTTACACATCAAAGCATTTACTGCTGTTGAATATGACTATATGTTTCGTAAGGCAAAAGTGAGTGTGGAAGATGGATTAAAAATATTAATCAGTCATGGTTTAGACTCTATCCCCGGCGGTGGCGCAGAAATTTTTCATAAAGAAATAAGAGAAAAGATTTGTGCAGATAAAGTAGATGCTGAAGGCTGGCTAAAAATTCACGAAACTGCACACAAACTTGGATTGCATAGTAACGCCACAATGCTGTACGGACATGTTGAAAGTTATTTTCATCGTATTGATCATATGAGCCGGTTAAGAACTTTACAGGATGAAACGGATGGTTTCCAAACTTTTATTCCACTCAAATTCCGCAATATGGATAATGACATGAGCCATATTGCCGAAAGCACTGTTGCGGAAGACATGAAGATGTATGCAGTAGCCCGTTTATTTCTTGATAATTTTCCACACTTAAAAGCTTACTGGCCTATGCTAGGCCGTAATAATGCACAAATGACCCTGGCATTTGGTGTAAATGATATAGATGGAACAATTGATGATACTACTAAAATTTATAGCATGGCTGGTAGTGAAGAACAAAATCCGGTTATGACTACAGAGCAATTGGTAACATTGATTAAGCAGGTAAACCGTAAACCGGTTGAACGGGATACTTTGTATAACGTAGTGAAAGATTACAGTGAGGTAATACAATCTGAAAACCCTGTTTTTTCAAAAAACTGACAAAAGAATTATAAAATTTAATTCTTTCATTACTGTATACCACTGTTTTGCAGCAGTAAAGAAAAACGATAATCGCTCCTCAACGGATCCCAGAAAGGATTGAGAGCCAGAAATTTTAATCCGCCATATTCTTTATTGGCAATTGATTTTTTTAACCAGGCAAATGCACTGTCTTTTTCATTTGCCATTGTATAAAACGTTGCAATTTCTTCGGCTGAAAACCTGTGTTCCAAACTTTTTTCAAGAATAAGTTGCTTCAATCTTGCTTTATCTTTTTTAATAACCAATAGCAAAATTTCATTGTTACACAACTTTGCAAAATATTTTGCAGAATCGGTTTTTTGATTGAAGTAATATAATTGGCTGAGAAAATAGATATAGTTAGCATCAGTTGAAAAATTATCAGGTGCTGATTTTAATACTGCAATCGACTGGTTATAATCTTTTTTAAAAAAATAAATCAAGGCCTTGGAGAAATAAATACGTTTAGAGCGTGGATCCAACACTATCGCTTTATTAATCATTTCAACGGCATCGTTAAAGCGGCCTTTTGCTGTTAACTCTATTGCATACCATTGAAATGCTGAAGCATAATTAGGGTTATACTTTACAATGTTATCCAGTTCTTTAATGGCCGCTGTGCCATTTCCTTCAATGCTACTTAAATAAATAGCATAGGATGCCTTAACTTCTGCAAGAGATGAATCTAATAACAACGCTTTGTTTACAGCAGCTTTTGCTTTTGAAGCTATGCTATCAAATGGCAAATAACCGTTATCAAATAAAATGGTATAAGAATCTGCAATACCTGAATAGGCAAGCGCA
>DAIOWB010000313.1:2039-3223 GCA_036758725.1 Lacibacter sp. | reverse complement strand
GAATTAAGATAAGATTTAATCGATGATTCATCCTGCTTAAGTATTGAATAGGCTGTTTTCAATTCAAAACCATATCGGATAAAAGTTCCACTCCATACAATAAGATCACTGGTAAAATCTATTTCAGCCAAACCGGTAACTGAAATTGTTTCAGACGATTTAAACTTATATTTATATGCATTGCCAATAATCCATAAACCAATAATGACTGCTAAAGCTATTACAACAGCACCAATGTAATTTTTCATCTTTTATTTTATTTTGAAATTAGATAAATAAAAAAGTCTTTTCCTCACTTTCTTACTTAAATTATTTGTTAAGAATTTTTTAGAACCATCTAAACACTCCTGAAAAGCACTTTTGCAAATTTCAAAGGATATGCATTTGAGTTTTAATTATTATGATGATCTGTTAACTTCTTCATCATCTCTGCTCCTGCGGCTTCAGCTGATGGGCCATAGCCATTTACAAAAACCCCTTTATACCCATCTTTTGTTTCAATTGCATAAACAATTTCTTCGTCATCGGGATTTGAGTCGCCTTCAAACCTGTAAATTTCTTTGATTTCAAAATCGTCCGGATTTAAATTCAAGTCCGGATTAAAGCATTGAATAGAATTTACCTGCAGGTTAAAATCCAGAGAAAAGCCTCTTTGCCTTAATCCGTTTATTGCTTCTGTAACAGTATCGTAGTTAAACATAAAAAATTGATTTTATAATTAACAAATTGATCAATGATTTTTATATAATCTTTTTTACTTCGCTGAGTCAGAAATTATTTTTTCTAAAACTTTTAAGTCAACTTCATCAAGTTTATTAATATACAGGCAGCCTGTGCCAGTTTTGAATTTTCCTAATTTATTCAATGCCTCAGAATGCCGCTTGAGATCAATAAGGTGTAATGATAAATTGGCTTTTCGTGGTGAAAACCCAATTTTGAACCAATCTACTTCTCTTCCTGAAGCAGGACTTTTATACCGTACATCACCAAAACCTATCATTGAACTACCCCACATTTTCGGTTTTACCTTCATTGCTTTCTCCATCAATTTAAGGATAGCGAAACTGTCTTTTCGTTTTTGCTCATCATCAATGCTGTTAATGAAGTCTTTTACACTTAAAGAAGTAGGTTTAGTTTTAATGACTGCTAATTTTCCCATGTGATGTGTATGTTTAAAAAGATTG
>DAIOWB010000313.1:0-1939 GCA_036758725.1 Lacibacter sp. | reverse complement strand
ACTTTTGCCTGATCAATAAGAGCAGCATATTGTTTAATAACTCCACTCTTCTCAAGCCACTTAATGCGATCATGTACAGGAGTGGTACTCAGGTGAACCTGATCTGCGATTTCTTTCACCGTCATTCTTGCATTTTGTTGTAACAACCTGAGAATACTGAGGTCGGTTTTATCCAACACAATTTGATCATTAGTGATTTGTTCTGTTTTAGTTGCTTTTGCCATAGTGAAACAGGTTTATATCCTTTTACTTTGGTGTAAATTAGAATGTTTTCCTGAATTTATTCACATTCGTATTATTTTATTCTGAAAAACTAACTTTGCGTTCTAAATAATTACACATGTCAACTCTAACAAGAAACAAAATCGACTTCGATCTGAAGTATAAAGTAAAAGATATCAGTTTGGCTGAATGGGGCCGCAAAGAAATTCGTTTAGCTGAAGCAGAAATGCCTGGCTTAATGTCCATCCGTGAGGAATATGGTCCATCACAACCATTAAAGAATGCACGTGTTGCAGGTTGTTTGCACATGACCATTCAAACAGCTGTGTTAATTGAAACATTAACAGCTTTGGGTGCAGAAGTAAAATGGAGCTCTTGTAACATTTTCTCTACACAGGATCATGCTGCTGCTGCTATTGCTGCTGCAGGCATTGGTGTGTTTGCATGGAAAGGACAAACAACTGAAGAGTCTGATTGGTGTATTGAGCAAACTTTATTCTTTGGTTCACCCGATCGTCCTTTGAATATGATTTTAGATGATGGTGGTGATTTAACCAATATGGTTTTGGATAATTATTCTGAACTGGTATCCGGTATTAAAGGATTATCTGAAGAAACAACAACAGGTGTTCACCGTTTATATGAGCGTATGGCAAAAGGTACTTTACCAATGCCTGCTATAAATGTAAACGACAGTGTTACAAAATCTAAGTTCGATAATAAATATGGTTGCCAGGAAAGTTTAGTTGATGCTATACGCCGTGCAACAGATGTAATGATGGCAGGCAAAGTTGCAGTTGTTGGTGGTTATGGTGATGTGGGTAAAGGAAGTGCTATGAGTTTACGTGGTGCAGGTTGCAGAGTAATTGTAACTGAAATTGATCCGATCTGTGCATTACAGGCAGCAATGGATGGCTTTGAAGTAAAGCGTATGATTGATGCTGTAAAAGAAGCTGATATTGTTGTAACAGCCAGTGGTTGTCGTGATTTGATTACAGGTGAACATTTCAAGGCAATGAAAGACAAGGCAATTGTATGTAACATTGGCCACTTTGATATTGAAATTGATGTAGCCTGGTTAAATACAAACTACGGCCACACAAAAGATACCATTAAACCACAGGTTGATTTGTATAATATCAATGGAAAAGATGTGATCTTATTAGCAGAAGGACGTTTGGTAAACTTAGGTTGTGCAACTGGTCACCCTTCGTTTGTTATGAGTAATTCATTCAGCAATCAAACGCTGGCACAAATTGAATTATGGCAGAACCATAGCAAGTATGAAAACAAAGTTTACGTTCTTCCAAAACATCTGGATGAAAAAGTTGCATTTTTACATCTTGCCAAAGTAGGTGCTCAGTTAGATGAATTAACAACAGCGCAAAGTGAATATCTTGGTATTTCTAAAAACGGTCCGTTCAAAGCGGAACATTACCGTTATTGATATAGCAGCAAACTATGATCTTTTTGCATAAGTATAAACCCGTTTCTTTCGAAACGGGTTTATCATTTCATTTAATAATGAAATATTTTTTTGAAACATTTAATTCAAATTCTTAGTTACACCATATTAGCAATAACATGTAATTTTTTATTACTGCTATTACCTTTTCAACAAAAACCAACTCTATTTAATAAATAAAACCACTGATTTATGGTTATAAATCTATAAAGAAAATAGAAATTGATTTTTTAAGAATATCATTTAAAAGAA
>DAIOWB010000312.1:0-3231 GCA_036758725.1 Lacibacter sp. | reverse complement strand
AAACCAATCTGCAAGTAAATTTTCATCTTCTTTCCAGGTGCTGCCGGCAACCAAAACTTTTTTAGAGCTATCAATAAAACATTCAATTTGTTCAACTGGTTTCCATTGTTGTGCTATTGATAAAACCCTGTCGAACCTGGTATCACCGGCAACAGATGTTTGATCTCCAAGACCAATTTTTTTCAGCAATTCTTTTGATTCAAAGTTTTGCACAAACAAATGAGAAAAGCTGTGTAACATATTCCGGTGAAAAGTTCCCCACCATGTAAAAAAGGGTTGGGATGAACGAAAAATCCCCGATACTAAGATGGTTTCAATTTTTCTGTACTTCAATTCCTGTAAATAAAAATGCCAGAAATCATATTTTACAAATATGGCCAACTGAGGATTTATAAAATCAAGGAATGTTTTTGCATTTTCTTCAGAATCGAAAGGCAGATACATTATTAAATCAGCCAATGCATAATTCTTTCTGATTTCAAAACCGGATGGAGAGAAAAAGGTTAAAAGAATTTTAGAATCCGGATATTCAAACTTTATTTTTTCAATAATTGACCGGCCCTGTTCAAATTCACCAAGTGATGCACAATGCATCCAAACTACAAAATCTGTTGAACTGCTTTTCCAATTTTGGTTTAGATTGTTCTCCCAGTCCTGCCGGCCTTCTACCCATTTTTTTGCTTTTCCAATCCAGTTGCTGGCAATAGAAATACCTGCTTTATACAAATGCCTGAATATGTTGTAAAATATGATCACTGTTCTGCAATATAATCTGGAATTAGAACAAAAAAACTGTACTTACTCACAACAGTTGCAATTGCTTCATTTGTAGGCTTAAAACGGGTTTTTTGACGTACTTTCGCAGCCGTTTAAACAAGATATTTTATGCGGCCTATTCAAATGGTGGATTTAAAGCAACAATACCTGCACATTAAAGCAGAAGTAGATGCTGCTATTTTAGATGTTTTAGACAGTTCAGCTTTTATTAATGGCAAACCGGTTCAGGAACTGGCTGCTGATCTTTCAACATACCTGGGAGTAAAACATGCTATTCCCTGTGGTAATGGTACTGATGCTTTACAAATTGCCATGATGGCATTGGGTTTACAACCAGGTGATGAAGTGATAACAGCTTCTTTTACTTATATAGCCACTGTAGAAGTTGTAGCCTTGTTAAGGTTAAAGCCTGTTTTTGTTGAAGTGGATCCCAAAACATTTTGTATTGATCCGGAAGCAATACGCAAAGCAATCACTCCCAAAACAAAAGCCATTGTTCCTGTTCATTTATATGGGCATACAGCCAACATGGAGGAGATTATGAAAATTGCTGCAGAACATAATCTTTTTGTAATAGAAGATAATGCCCAGGCAATTGGTGCCGATTATATTTTTCCTGATGGAACAAAAAAGAAAACAGGTTCTATTGGTACAGTTGGTTGTACATCGTTCTTCCCTTCCAAAAACTTAGGTTGTTATGGCGATGGTGGTGCCATGTTTACAAATGATGATGCATTGGCAGAAAAGCTGAAGATGGTTGCCAATCATGGTCAGAAAGTTCGTTACTATCATGAAGTGGTTGGTTGTAATTCAAGATTAGATACGGTGCAGGCTGCTGTTTTAAAAATCAAACTGAAAAAACTGGATGAATATATTGCTGCACGAAGAAAAGCCGCTGATTTTTATGATGCAGCTTTTGCCGGTCATAAAAACATCACAACACCTTACCGGGCTCCGTATAGCAATCATGTATTTCATCAATATACATTAACACTGGATGGATATAAGGATGTGGCTGAAGTTAGAAATGGATTGAATTCTTTTTTAGCTGAACAGAAAATCCCCTCCATGATTTATTATCCTGTTCCCTCACATCGCCAGAAGATGTTTGAATCTTTAAGTGGTGCAGAATTTGATTTGAAAATAACAGATTGGTTAACAGACAGAGTCATTTCTCTTCCCATGCATACTGAAATGGAGGAAGATCAATTGCAATATATTACAACAAACGTTTTAGCTTATTTAGATAAAAAATAATTTTAGATTCATTATGAAAATAGCAGTAGTAGGAACAGGTTATGTAGGTTTGGTAACAGGGACATGTTTTGCAGAAACCGGAAATAAAGTAATCTGTATAGATATTGATAAAAGTAAAGTTGATAAATTATCAAATGGCCAAATCACCATTTATGAACCCGGACTGGAAAAAATATTTCTCCGTAACCTGAAAGAAGGCCGTTTACATTTCACTACCAATTTAGAAGAAGGCATAAAAGATGCAACCATTATTTTTCTTGCATTACCTACACCTCCCGGTGAAGATGGAAGTGCTGATTTAAAATATATTTTAGGAGTAGCTGATGATTTGGGAAAAATCCTTACCGATTATAAAGTTATCGTTGATAAAAGCACGGTGCCAGTTGGCACTGCAGATAAAGTTCATACAGCCATAGCAAAAAATTATACAGGTGCTTTTGCAGTTGTAAGTAATCCGGAGTTTTTACGTGAAGGAGTGGCAGTGGAGGATTTTATGAAACCTGATCGTGTAGTAGTGGGAACCAGTGATGAACGTGCAAAGAAAATCATGACGGAATTATATGCTCCTTTTGTACGCAGCGGAAATCCGGTAATTTTTATGGACGAAAAAAGTGCAGAACTAACAAAGTATGCAGCCAATTCATTTCTTGCCGTAAAAATTTCTTTTATGAATGAGATTGCAAGATTGTGTGAATTGGTTGGTGCCGATGTGGATATGGTTCGTAAAGGAATTGGCAGTGATGAACGTATTGGTAAACGTTTTTTATTTCCCGGTATTGGTTATGGAGGAAGCTGTTTTCCTAAAGATGTGCAGGCATTGGTACGATCTTCAAGTGATGTATCATATGATTTTGAAATATTAAATGCGGTAATGAAAGTGAACGAAGAGCAAAAGTTATTTCTCATTCCAAAAATCAAAACTTATTTTAATCATGATTTGAAGGGGAAACGTTTTGCACTGTGGGGATTGGCATTTAAACCCAATACAGATGATATACGTGAAGCGCCGGCTTTGTATATGATAGATGCTTTACTTGATGCTGGTGCCACTGTTTGTGCTTTCGATCCCGAAGCAATGCCAAACGTAAAACAGGTAATGGATGATAAAATTGATTATGCAGTCAATCAATATGATGCTTTGGAAAATGCAGATGCTTTAATTATTGCAACAGAGTGGAGTGAGTTCAGAACACCGGA
>DAIOWB010000311.1:0-3278 GCA_036758725.1 Lacibacter sp. | reverse complement strand
GTATTGCAACAGCAGTAACTGCTAATAACTGAAACGACTGCGATGGTAATAAAGGTTGGGGTTGAATAAGGATGGAAAAACTGAGATTTTCACCTGGTAATGTATCCCATTGTTTGCCTCTTTGCCCCTTCCCTTTGCTTTGATGATGTGCATATACAACCATACCATGTTGTGCCACTCCTTCATGTACCAGTGCCATGGCATAGTTGTTGGTACTTTCTACCGTGTCCAGTTCAATCCACAAAGTATCTGATTTTTTAGGGAGCAAGGTTACTGAAGATTGTTTAATTTTGGACAAAATTAGAAATGTATAACAGCTGCAAAATACGGCTGTTTAAACAATTTTTTCATTAAACAGTTAAGCTATTGAGTACACTATCACTGTTATCATCAAGAAGTAAAGAAGCAAAAGCTATTCCCCGCATTAACCGAAACAGCAAGTTATTTAAAACTATCCTGAAAGCTATCCAGGAAAAAAAAGGTGAGAACATTGTAAGTTTAGACTTACGGAAGATACCGGAAGCCGTTGCTGATTTTTTTATTATTTGTGAAGCTTCAAATTCAACACAAATAAGAGCAATTGCAAATAATATTGAACACCTGGTAAAAGAACATTGTGGCGAAGGGCCTTACCGGCACGAAGGAATGAATGCATTGCAATGGGTGTTAGTTGATTATGTAAACGTAGTGGTTCATATTTTTCAACCGGAAACAAGAAAGTTTTACCGGCTGGAAGAAATGTGGAACGATGCAGTTTCAGTTATACATGAATAAATTGATAACAGGTTAAAGTTTTGTCAAATAAAAAATTCTGCATTTGAATGAAACTTTTTCACGGTTATTTGTAATAATACAGAAGTAAAGGAAAAAATAAATAATAAGATGAGTTTGAATCAAGGAAATAATCCTGAAAATAGCGGCGACAGAAAAGATCCACGTAAACCATTTCGCTTTAATATTTACTGGTTATATGCAGTAATAGCTGCAGTATTAATTGGGTTTAACCTGTTCAGAGGTTTTACACCCGATGCATTGCCTACATCCCGTGAGGTTTTTTTAGACAGCATGTTGAAGAAGGGCTATGTAGAAAATTATATGGTTGTAAAAAATAAAGGTGTTATTAAAGTAACATTAAAAGAAAATGCCTTTAACGATCCGTATATTAAAAAACAAGTAACTGCAAATACAAGTAATAAAATAGACAGCAAAAAAGGACCGCACTTTCAGTTTAAAGTAACCGATGTAAGAAATTTTGATGAACAGATGGAGGAAGTGTTTAAAACCAACCCCAATGTTGTTCGTCCAAATTCTGATGTTACTGAAGAAGAGAATTGGTTGAGCCCACTCATCAGTTTACTATTACCCATCCTGGTATTGGTAGGTTTATGGATTTTACTCATGCGTAAAATGAACAGTGGCGGTGGTGGCGGCCCCGGCGGTGGTGGCATCTTCAATATTGGGAAATCAAAGGCACAACTGTTTGAAAAAGGAACTAAAGTAAATGTTACATTCCAGGATGTTGCCGGACTTGATGAAGCAAAAGTGGAGGTAATGGAAATTGTTGACTTTCTGAAACAACCAAAGAAATATACAGCGTTGGGAGGTAAAATTCCAAAAGGAGCATTGCTAATTGGCCCTCCGGGCACAGGTAAAACATTATTAGCAAAAGCAATGGCAGGTGAAGCACAAGTGCCTTTCTTCAGCATCAGCGGATCTGATTTTGTTGAAATGTTTGTAGGTGTGGGTGCAAGCCGTGTTAGAGATTTATTTAAACAAGCAAGAGAAAAAGCACCATGTATCATTTTTATTGATGAGATTGATGCTATTGGCCGTGCAAGAGGACGCAATGCAATTGTAAGTAACGATGAAAGAGAAAATACTTTAAATCAGCTTTTAGTTGAGATGGATGGCTTTGGTGGAGATACAGGAATCATCATTCTTGCAGCAACCAATCGTCCCGATGTATTGGATCCTGCCTTATTGCGTCCCGGTCGTTTTGATCGTCAGATATCCATAGATCGTCCTGATGTAAAAGGACGTGAACAGATTTTTAAAGTGCATCTCATGCCAATTAAAATATCTGAAACACTGGATATTCATAAACTGGCTGAACAAACTCCAGGCTTTGCTGGCGCAGATATTGCCAACGTATGTAATGAAGCAGCTTTAATTGCAGCAAGAAAAGGAAAACCTGCAGTTGATATGAGTGATTTCCAGGATGCTATTGACCGTGTAATTGGTGGATTGGAGAAAAAGAACAAACTCATCAGCCCCGAAGAAAAAGAAATCATTGCTTATCATGAAGCCGGACATGCTATTTGTGGTTGGTTTTTAGAACATGCTTATCCGTTATTAAAAGTAACCATTGTGCCAAGAGGAACAGCAGCATTAGGATATGCCCAATACACACCAAAGGAACAGTATCTCTATAATATTGAGCAACTGAACGATCAGATATGTATGACACTGGGCGGCCGTGCAAGTGAAGATATTTTCTTTGGAAAAATATCAACCGGTGCAAGTAATGATTTACAGCAAATCACAAAGATTGCTTATTCAATGATTACGGTTTATGGTATGAATGATAAGCTGGGGAACATCAGTTATTACGATCCTTCACAGGAACAAACATTCACCAAACCATACAGCGAAAAAACAGCTGAGATGATTGATAATGAAGTTCGCAAGTTGATTGAGGCATCTTATGAAAGAACAAAAGCTTTACTGAATGAAAAAAGAGCTGAAGTAGATAAACTGGCTAAAGCTTTGTTGGAAAAAGAAGTGTTGTTCCAGAGTGATGTAGAAGCATTAATAGGTAAGCGTCCGTTTGAACATAAGAAGTTGCTGGATGAAGATAATATTCCTGTAACTCATGCAGCAAACGTAGATAAAGAAGGGAGGGAATTAAACCCAACAGTTTAACAATGAGTATTTCTCCTTCAAAAGAAAATATTTTAAAAAAAATAAGACAGGCACTGAGTCATCCGGTGCCTGTTCCTTTTCCACAAAGTGATGGAAAAAACAGTGTGTTTCAACCGCCAGCAGATGATCTGGCAGTGCAATTTGCCCAAGAGTTTACCAAACTGCAAGGCCGGTTTGCCTATTGTGCAAATGAACAGGATCTTGTTCATCAGCTTAACCAGTTGATTGAAGCCACGCATTGGGAAAAAATAGTTTGCAGAGAAAAAAAACTACAAGATATTTTTCAGCAAAACGGTTTTACAAAATCATTTCATTCAAGTTTACCGGATTGTGATGTAAGTATTACAACCTGTGAA
>DAIOWB010000310.1:1339-3279 GCA_036758725.1 Lacibacter sp. | reverse complement strand
CCCAGCCTTACCCGGCTGTCAAACACTTTTTGCAATTGTTCAATAGGATTCTTCATTACACAATTTCAATTCACTTTAATTACGTTCATATTTATTCCACATAATAACTCCATATACAATGTGAAGGATACCAAATCCTGCTGCCCAGAAATAAAGGCCATAGCCAGGTAACCAACAGTTAATTAAACCAAGCAAGAGTATTGCGTAGCCAAGAAACCTGATTTCACCCAATGTAAATTTTGATGCATTAACCAATGCAAGCCCATAAAAAATTAAACATCCCGGGGCAATTAATCCATACACACCTGCCTCAATCAGTTTTAATAAAAAAACAAAACCAAAAAATAACGGTAATGCAAGATTCCATACTAATCTTTTTGCTGCATTTCCCCAAACCGGAATTCCTTGCTTTGTACTTCTGAAATAAGTGAAACTTACTGCAAGTATAATTGCCACTACTAATGTTATTACAGCAATCAAAAACAAACTGCTTTCTGATAATTTACTTACCAAATCAGCATCCGCCACTTCATTATATGATTTGATTTCAGCAATTCTTCCTTCTGATGATGAGCCACTTTTCTGTATAACACTATTGGCAAACCATGCACCTGCTAAAGCAGTGATTCCTGCAGATATTCCACTTAATCCACTTAAACTGATAAACCGGCTGCTCTGGTTCATCATGTTTTTAATGTCCTGTAATGTTTCTAATGATGGGTCTTGGCTATTCATAAAAAGCACTTTGTAATACAAAGTAAAAGGAATATTTCTTTATAATCAAAATAAATTTTCCCTTTTTTAACAGAATCATGCATCAGGCTTTTCCACTTAAGCAAACAAATGCAGGGCAACTAAAGGGGATTCAGTATTTTTATCCTTCATTTTAATTTTTTTTCCGGGATGAGATTTTTTTCTGTACTTGTTATTTCGATTCTTTTTACGAAAATGAGTTTTGCTCAATCAAAAGTAATTTCCGGTATCATTAAAGATTCCCATTCCGATGAACCCATTCCCTTTGCATCAGTTGTATTAAAGAACTCCGGGTTTGGAAAATTAAGTGATTCATCAGGTGGTTTTGTTTTCAGGGTCTCTTCACTTAATCCAAATGATTCTCTCTTGATTACTTATGTTGGTTATAAAAATTTTGCCATAGTCATCCCCGAATTAAAAAACGATAGCGTGTTTCTTATCATTAACCTTGAACGGGGCAACGCAGATAAAGAAGTAGTTGTAAAATCTAAGAGAAGCCGTGGCTGGTACTTATGGAGGAATGTGGTAAAACGAAAACCATTAAACGACCGCTACCGTTTTGAAAATTTTGGTTACGAACTTTATAATAAACTGGAAGTTGATTTAAATAAAATAAATAAAGAGAAATTTAAAAACATAAAACCACTGAGGCCTTTTGGATTTATTTTTGATCAAACCGTTGACAGTACCAGCGAGGATAAACCTTTTCTTCCTGTTTTTTTAGCTGAAACAATTTCAAATTATTACTTCCAAAAAAACCCGCTGAGGAGAAGAGAAGAAATTAAAGCCAGTCGTACATCAGGATTAAAAAATGAAAGTGTACAAAAATTGCTGGGCGGTATGGACCAGGTTGTAAATGTGTACAACAATTATATTACTGTATTTGATAAACGTTTCATCAGCCCTATTAGCGATAATGGCGATGCCTTTTACAGTTACCGTTTAACCGACACTCAATATGTTGCAGGCAAACGATTTTTTCATTTGGTTTTTACTCCCAAGCGAATTGGTGAAAATACATTTGAAGGTGATTGCTGGATTCATGACAGCAGCTTTGCTGTACAGAAAATGAATCTGCGCTTGGCAAAAGAAGCCAACGTGAATTTTGTAGATAAGCTCAGTATTGTACAGGAGTATAAATTCATTAATGACAGCATCTGGTTTTTATCAAAAGATAAGTTTATTAT
>DAIOWB010000310.1:0-1239 GCA_036758725.1 Lacibacter sp. | reverse complement strand
TGGTTTAATGTAATGAGTGCAAATTCACAGGAAGGTTTTCGTTTACGGTTAGATTTAGGAACCAGCACCAACTTCAGTAAAACCTGGTGGCTGCGTGGTTACCTGGCTTATGGCTTTGGAGATCAGAAATTTAAAGGACGTGCTGAAATTACAAAACTGTTTTCCAGAGCTCCACGCACCAGGATGTATGTTGCTTATACCAATGATTATGATAACGGACAAGTATATTATGATGAAGTAGGTACTGATAATATTTTTACACTTGCTGCACGCAAACAAGGAGTGCCTTTAAAATTCTTAAAGATTCAACAAACAAAAGTTGAATTTTCAAAAGAAACAAATGCAGGTTTTTCATTTCATTTTGCGGCAATACATAAAAAGTTTAACCCTGTTCGTTCTTTACCAGATAAAAGTTTTTTCCCCAATGGCAAAGGTGATGCATTAACCAATGCTGAATTTACTTTCCGCATACGCTATGCCTACCTTGAACGTTTTTTAGAAGGCACTTTTTTACGTTCCAGTTTAGGTAGTCCCTATCCTATTGTTGAATTCAAATACTCTAAAGGTGTTTCTGGTTTCTTTAAAAGCAATTATGATTATCATAAGCTTTCTTTATCTGTAAGTGATTATCAGAAAGTAGCCAACCTGGGTGAACTTTATTATAATATTTACGGAGGTAAAATATTTGGCACACTTCCGTTTACCATGCTTGAAATACACCCCGGTAATGAAATATTTTATTACAACAAGTATGCGTTTAACCTTATGAACCGCTTTGAATATTTAAGCGACCAGTATGCAGGCATTAACATTGAACATAATATTGGTAATGGCATTTTCAGAATTTTCCCTCCCATGCGTAAATTAAAATTCAGGCAATTCTGGACGGCTAAAGCTTTATGGGGAAGTTTAAGCCAGAATAATATTAATCTGAATTTTGTTGGAACCAATTCCTTTCAATCGTTGAATGGCAAAACCTATATGGAACTGGGAACAGGCGTTGATAATATTTTAAAAGTATTCAGGCTTGATTTTATATGGCGAATTTTACCCGAACCGTTACCAGTAGAAAAATATAAACGCTTTGGAATTTTTGGAAGTTTCAGAATACAGTTTTAAACCATCTCATTCAAACATTTTAAAACTATTTCACATCCTTTCTTAATCTCATCTTCCGTTATTGTTAAAGGTGGAGCTATACGCATGCAATGAGATGCAAACAAAAACCAATCTGTTAAT
>DAIOWB010000309.1:0-3306 GCA_036758725.1 Lacibacter sp. | reverse complement strand
CGCCTGCATGCTCTTCGTCCTTATGCAGGAAGCAAACTGGTTGCACAACGTTTACGTTTATTGCTGAACAATTCTGATATTATGCAAAGCCATGTTGATTGCGGCAGAGTGCAGGATCCTTACTCATTACGTTGTATGCCACAGGTACATGGTGCATCGAGAAATGCATGGTTACATTTAAAAGATTTAACTGAAACAGAATTAAATGCCGTAACAGATAATCCCATCATCTTTAATGCCAGTGATACCATCAGCGGTGGTAATTTTCACGGACAACCTTTAGCCTTACCACTCGATTACTGTTGTTTTGCTGCAGCTGAAATTGGAAATATTTCTGACCGGCGTTGTTATTTATTATTAGAAGGTAAATGGGGTTTGCCTATGTTGCTCATGAGAGACGTAGGCCTTAACAGCGGATTTATGATTCCGCAATACACCACTGCAGCTTTGGTAACAGAGAATAAAACATTGTGTTTCCCTGCAAGTGCTGATAGTATTCCCACTTCTTTGGGACAGGAAGATCATGTAAGCATGGGCAGCATCAGTGGCAGAAAACTCAATCGTGTTTTAGATAACCTGGAATATATTCTGGCTATTGAATTACTTTCTGCCTGCCAGGCCATTGAATTCCGCCAGCCATTAAAGAGCAGTGCACTCCTTGAATTTGCGCATGATTATGTACGGGAGTATGTAGGCTTTGCCAGCGAAGACCGCATTTTTGCTGATGACATCAATAAAATTACAAACATCATTAAAGATTTTTCTTTTGTAGAAAAGCTCAATGAATTTGCAGTACAAAAACAAATTAATTTAAATGCAGGCTTTGAAAATTTTTCTTATTAAATAGTCATACAACTTTTTTTGCAAGCATAAAAAAAGCACAGAATTAAAATGCAAACTGTTTATTAAAGATTACGGTGTTACTCTGGAAGCGTACAGTAATGGTTTACAGTTCTTAAATACAGTAGTATTACAGTTCAATAGATATTCAAGCCAAATTCGAGCCGTAATCGAATTCGGATGTCTTTTTTTGTTTCTTTTTTGGACAAGCAAAAAAGAATAAAAAAATAAAATCATGCAAAAAAAAGCAGTCATTTTATATGACTGCTTTTTCAATTAAAAAAAATCCAATTTATTTCTTCACTCTTTCATAAAACTCCACATCTTTTGTTCCATCAGCGTTAGTAATCGTTTGCTTAAATGCATCTGAATCGGTTAACTCAACTTCAATATCAAAACTCATTCCACGTATGGATGAATAAGTTGAGGTAGTAACTGATTCTTTCAATTTTGTATTACCGTCCATGCTGAACGTTCCATATCCAATACCTGTATGAAGTTTATTGGTTGAATCAGCATATGAATGGCCAAACATAAAATAACCAGCACTATACATTTTATATTGTATAACATTATTGTTTGTTGTATCAGTTCCTTTAATGCTGTATCCTTTTACTTGTTTCCATAATCCATCCAAAGGAGAAGTGGCAGCAGTTCCAACGGTTTCATATTCTTCAGTTAATGTATATTTCTGTCCGTCTGCTGCGCCCATATCCGGAATAATCTGTTTGTATCCTTTGGCTGTTTTCTCAATCACTAATTTAAACGTACCGGGGTTTTCACTTTTTGAAGTATCAGAAGCGTTAAATAGTACATTCTCTGTAATGGTGTCCATATTTTCAGTAATGGTACCAACACCAAAACCACTTACAGAATCAGAAGGATTTACTCCGCCATACATCATAAAATCTCCCAGGTAGAGTTTCAGTTGTTTGTAGTTTGTATAAGTGGTATCAGTTGAATCACTTTTAACGTTTTGTGATAACATACTGTAAGCACCACCCATGTTAAGGCCTTCTTTTTTTTCTGTAGCATTGTTACAACCAATAATAAAGGCTGCTAATAAAAGGACTGCAAAAAATTGTTTCATAAATAATTTTTAATGGTTTTAAAAAAATGAAGAGAAATAGTAGTCAGAGAATGAGATTAAAAAGAGGCGCTTAAAAGAGGTTCGGCACAAAGTAGAGTTTAGAAACCATAAATGCAACAGGCAAGGGAAAGTCTTGAATTTGAATAAATAATCACGGTTTCTTCGTTAATTGATTTTTTTTAAAGGGGAATGCCGACTTTTGGGGCCAACCGCAGAGCACATAAGAAACTGAGTTAGCGCAGAGAAACTCTGCGTAACCTCCATGCTCTCTTTTCTCTGCGGTAAATAAATAAAAGCCATATGAGTACAATTAAAAAACCATCGTACGATCCTATCAAATACAAAACCCCAACGGGCACACAACTTTCCTGCAAAGGTTGGATACAGGAAGCAGCATTAAGAATGTTGTTAAACAATCTCGATCCCGAAGTAGCCGAACGACCCGATGATTTAATTGTATACGGAGGCCGTGGCAAAGCCGCAAGAAATTTTGAAGCATTGGATAACATCATTGCCGCATTAAAAATTTTAGAGAACGATGAATCATTGTTGATACAAAGCGGTAAACCCGTTGGCATTTTAAAAACACATAAAGATGCACCACGGGTTTTAATCAGCAATTCTCAATTGGTTCCCAACTGGGCTAATTGGAAACACTTTGATGAGCTGGAAAAAAAAGGATTGATGATGTACGGGCAGATGACCGCCGGAAGCTGGATATACATAGGCAGCCAGGGCATTGTGCAGGGCACTTATGAAACCTATGGTGCCATTGCAGATAAACATTTTAATGGTACGCTTAAAGGCACACTCAATGTAACCGCCGGACTTGGTGGCATGGGCGGTGCACAACCCCTGGCCATTACCATGAATGAGGGTGTTGCTTTAATTGCCGAAGTGGAAGAGTGGCGTATTGATAAGCGTATTGAAACAAAATACCTTGATGAAAAACATACCAGTATTGATGAAGCCATTAATGCAGCCATTCATTACCGCAAAGAAGGAGAAGCAAAAAGCATTGGTGTATTATGCAACGCAGTGCATCTTTTAGACCGGTTGATACAGCGGGAAATTATTCCGGATACACTTACTGACCAGACCAGTGCCCATGACCCGCTAATCGGTTATGTACCTCATACACTCAGCAATGAAGAAGCCAATGTATTGAGGGAACAGAACCCGGAACATTACACCGAACTCAGTTATGAAAGTATGCACCTGCATGTACAACTGATGTTACAACTGATGGATAAAGGCGCCATCACTTTTGATTATGGCAACAACATACGTGCCCGTGCACAGGAATACGAACAACAAACAACCAACAACGCACAACCCATAGAAAATAATTTTAAACCCGGCCGTTGCTTCAATTT
>DAIOWB010000308.1:0-3320 GCA_036758725.1 Lacibacter sp. | reverse complement strand
TAACGGCTCTTGCTTTATTTGCTGCATTTGTTGGAGTGGCCATGCCCGATAATCAGCATATTGATATTTATAAAGCTGATGTACTGGCTTGTTTATTTGTAGGCGGAATGATACCGTTTATCTTTTCATCATTAGCTATCCGTGCAGTTGGTGAAGCAGCTATGGCCATGGTTGAAGAAGTACGCAGACAGTTCCGTACCATTCCCGGTATTATGGAAGGTACAGGCAAACCTGAATATGATAAATGCGTTGCCATTTCTACAGAAGCATCACTTAAAAAGATGATGTTGCCCGGTGCCATTGCTATTGTATCTCCTTTAATTATTGGTTTTGCAATGGGCCCTGAAGCATTGGGTGGATTTTTAGCAGGTGCAACAGTAAGTGGTGTACTCATGGGAATGTTCCAGAACAATGCAGGTGGTGCCTGGGATAATGCCAAGAAGAGTTTTGAAAAAGGTGTTGAAATTAACGGTGAAATATTTTATAAAAAATCTGATCCGCATAAAGCATCTGTTACAGGTGATACAGTTGGTGATCCGTTTAAAGATACTTCCGGTCCGTCTATGAATATTTTAATTAAGTTGATGAGTATTGTTTCATTGGTAATAGCTCCTACCCTTGCACAATTGCATGGTACTGGTGCTGCACATGGTACCAATGTAAATAAAACAGAAATGGTTGAAGTTAAGATTGAACAGAAAACTGATGGGCAGGGAACAGAAATGAAATTAGATAATCCTTTTTTGCAGGCTTTACAAAAAGACAGTTTGATAACTTCTGCTGGTTTTAGTGTGAAGTTGAAAAACGATAGCCTCACAATTAATAATGTTTTACAACCCAAAGAAGTGCTTGAAAAATACCGTTCATTATTGAATGGCAAAACAGAACTGGACGTAAAAGTAAATGTTGAAAAATTATAATTTATAATGCAACCCTCTTGTTTGGTTAGAACTCTATAAAACGTCTAATCAGACCATTATCATTGCCCCTGCATTTCTATGCGGGGGCTTATTTTTTATTCTATGAAACTTTTGCCAATATGCTCCCATTCTGCTTTTTACTTGCATTCAAAGTTTACATCATTCTGTTTAAAGTAAAGTTTGGAACGATGTTTGAATAAGTTTGGTAACCCGGCAGTTTTTTGGGGATTTTTAAACTTTAAAAACAAGACTTTATGAAATCGATTTTCAGTAAGCTTTTTACAGGTGTTGCCATGGTTAGCGCCATTTTATTTGCAGCCAGCTGTCAGAAATCAAAAAGCAGCAGTGATAAACCAAGAGTTCAGGTTCGTTTAACAGACGCTCCCGATCCCAGTGTAAAAGAAGTGTGGGTTGATATAAGGGAAGTAAAATTAATGATGAGTGATACCAGCGAAATAACACTTTCAGGTGCACATCCCGGCATTTACAACCTGCTCGATTTAACCAATGGAAAAGATACCATTCTTGCCGATGCTGAAATACCGGTAGGAACCATTTCACAAATTCGTTTGGTATTGGGCGATAATAATTACATCATTACCAAGAGCGGAGAAAAAATAATGTTAACTACTCCAAGCGCACAGCAATCGGGTTTAAAAGTGCAGATTAAACAGGCTGTTACAGGTGGTGTTCTCTATCGCTTGATTCTTGATTTTGATGCAGGCAAATCAATTGTAAAAGCAGGTAACAGCGGAAAATATATTCTGAAGCCTGTATTAAGAATCATTTCCTTCCTGGCATCGGGTGGTAATGTAAAAGGTGTTGTTGCACCAGATAGCATCAGTACTACGGTATATGCAATAAAAGGTACAGATACAGTTGCATCAACATTTACTCAAATAGGAAATGGCATGTACTGGATCAGAGACATTGGAGCAGGAACTTATAATTTCTCATACGTTCCTAATGATACCATTCATAAAACAGCATTCCGTACGGTCGTTGTTAACTTAGGACAAACAACAATGGTTGATAGTGTGAAGCTTGAAAAGAAATAAGAAGTATTTAATAATTAAAAGAACCGTTCTGAAAAGAACGGTTTTTTTGTTTGATGAAATGTTATGAAAAATAATGTTTGAATGGTCGAGTTTATTTGTATTTTTTCTTCTTCAAACTATAGAGATGTCTCGTGCTTCCTTGACATGACGGTGAAAGAGTTTGAGTAATGTTAAGTATCATAAGATCCTTGGAACGTCATTTCGACGAAGGAGAAATCTCTAAATGAAAAAGAAAGTTATGTAATATCATTTTTTTCTGATTGCCGGATACTAATTTAAAAAGCACAGCAACAAACAAAATAAAAGAAATATTTTGTGTGTAAACTCCTTACATAGTGCAAAGAAAAAAGAATGTTAAATACAATTATTTTTCTACAAAACATTACAGGGAAAAACATATGAACCTGATTTTCAGAGTGTAAGTATATTGATAATGAGAGTATTATTTTTTGGCACGGTTCTTACATAAGTTTTGAAAATGTTTTTTATGAAACTTACCGTAAAAAATATGATCTGCCAACGCTGTATAATTGTAGTTGAATCTATTTTATCTGACTTTGGTTTAGAAGCAGAGTTTATTACAACAGGTGAAATAATGCTGAAAGAAAAAATTACAACTGATACGCTAACGCAATTGAACGATGCCTTAAAAAAAACCGGTCTTGAATTGGTTTTTGATAATACCGATCTGTTGGTTCAAAAAATAAAAACAATCATTTTTGAAATGATTCATTTTGCTGAAGAACCTTTACTAATAAAATTCTCATGTTATTTAAGCAATCAATTAAATTACAGCTACACCTATTTATCTAATCTCTTTAAAAAAATAAATGGCATCAGTATAGAATGCTATATTATTCAGCAGAAGATTGAAAAAGTTAAGCAGATGCTCGTTGCTGGAGACGCAAGTCTGAAAGAAATAGCGTTTCAATTAAATTATAGCAGCGTTGCTCATCTTTCTAGTCAATTTAAAAAAGTAACAGGAATAACAGCGAGAGATTACAAATTTAAAAATTCAAATTCTTATTATAATTTAACTGCTTTTCTTCCTTGACGAGTGAAGATAGTACCTGTTTTTTTTGAAAAATGGACTGCAGATCAAAAAACATTCTCAGGCGATGTCTCTGCTTACAGCCTTGTGTTTGGGCAGCAGGACTCGCCGTTGTTCATTATTAAACATTGCTGATAATTTTTCTTTATCGGTTGGTGTCCTCACCTACCGAAACAAATTATTCGTCATAATGAGTTAAAATTCCAAATTCATCTATACTCGTTAAATAAAATGATGCACTGCTCCAACGGTAATCTTCCGGCAAAGATGCTAATTTCCATTTCTCCTGAA
>DAIOWB010000307.1:0-3337 GCA_036758725.1 Lacibacter sp. | reverse complement strand
TTCAAAGATCCTCATAAAAAAAGGCGATGTCATTCCCGGTAATATGTATTTCACTACAACCAGGCTGCACCAGGAACTGGCAGGTGGGAAATTTGAAGACATCATTATTGATGAAGCCCACGATCCTGAAAATGAATTTCCGTTTAAAGGAAATGTGGACCTGGACAAACTGGAAAAACTGATCAAAAAATATGGTGCAAATAAGATCCCTTATGTAAGCATGGCCACCAGTGTTAATATGGCAGGCGGACAGCCTATCAGTATGAAAAACTTAAAAGAACTGAGAGCGCTTACAAAAAAACATGGCATCCGGGTTATACATGATATGACGAGGGTGGCAGAAAATGCATACTTCATACAACAAAGAGAAAAAGGCTATGAACATAAAACCATCAAAGAAATTGTAAAGGAAATTAATTCCTATACCGATGGTGCTACCATGAGTGCTAAAAAAGATGCGCTGGTAAATATTGGCGGTTTTCTTGCAGTAAATGATTGGGATGTATTTGAAGAAGCAAGAAACATGGTGGTGGTGTATGAAGGTTTACATACTTATGGTGGTTTAGCAGGAAGAGATATGGAAGCGATGGCAATAGGAATTGGTGAGAGTGTAAATGATGATCATATTCATGCAAGGGTTGGGCAAGTGATTTATTTAGGTGAGAAAATGATTGAATATGGTGTACCTATTGTAAAGCCCATTGGCGGACATGGTATTTTTGTTGATGCCAAAAAGTTTTTGCCTCATATTAAACAAGATCATTTTCCAGCGCAAACATTAGCAGCTGAAGTATATTTGGATGCAGGTGTACGCACTATGGAAAGAGGTGTTGTATCAGCTGGAAGAAAAGCCAATGGAGAAAATTATTTTCCCAAGCTTGAACTGGTACGTTTCACTATTCCACGCCGGGTATATACACAGGCGCATATGGATGTAATTGCAGAATCAACAGCAAGGGTATATGAACGAAGAAATAAAATAAAAGGAATGAAAATGATTTATGAACCGAAGTATTTGCGTTTTTTCCAGGCAAGGTTTGAGAAGTTATAAATTTCTTTTGGTTTGCATAAATACAAATGATGATTAGCAACAATAAAAACAAAAACAGATAACACTTTAATTTTTGCGACCTTTATATACAAGATGAACTTTTCAAAACGACAGGTAAGATTTTTCTTTCTTTCTTTTCTCAAGCATGACTTTAAAGCCAGCATCACTGTTTTCTTTGTTGCACTCCCGCTCTGTTTGGGTATTTCGTTAGCTTCCAATGCACCTGTTTACTCAGGTATTATTTCAGGTATTATTGGTGGTATTGTTGTTTCACTCATCAGCAAATCGCAATTGAGTGTGAGCGGACCGGCAGCCGGACTAACTGCTATTTGTGCAACAGCTATTACAAACATGGGTTCTATTGAAATTTTCTTTTTATCTGTTGCTGTTGCAGGTTTTTTACAAATCTTACTCGGCATTTTTAAACTGGGGGGCTTTACCCATTTTATTCCATCGGCCGTTATCAAAGGGATGCTTGCTGCCATTGGCATCATTCTTATATCAAAACAAATTCCGTTATTAATTGGTTATGACCGGCCCGATTTCTGGAGCAATCAGTTGTTCAACATCATTACGCTTGATCATATCTTTTTGCACGTTGGCGATATTTATAAGAGCACTTCATTGGGAACCATTCTTGTTGCCATTATTTCATTTCTTGTTTTATTTATCTGGAATAAAAAAATCATTCAAAAAGTTCCTTTTATTCCGGCATCCTTTGTTACCGTATTAACAGGTGTATTACTGGCTTATTTATTTCAACATTATTTTCCTGCATTTGCTTTAAGGCCTTCGCAATTTGTAAGTGTTCCAAATGATAGTTTTTCACAAATTAAATTACCCGATTTCAATGCATTATTCAGCAATGCAGAAATATGGCGAACAGCTGTTGTGATTTGTTTTGTTGCAACATTAGAAACCTTATTGAGTGTTGAAGCCATTGACAAACTGGATCCGTACAACCGTTTTACGCCACAAAACCGTGAGCTTATTGCACAAGGTACCGGCAATATTATGAGTGGATTAATTGGCGGACTACCTATTACAGCAGTGATTGTACGCAGTGCTGCCAATGCAGAAGCAGGAGGCAGAACTAAGGTTGCATCCATAGCACATGGCATCTGGTTGTTAGTGGCTATTTTATTTGCCATCCCTTTGCTTAATCTTATTCCATATGCGGTATTAGCAGTAATCTTAATCCGCACCGGTTATAACCTGGCAAAACCAAAAATGATTTACGCTGTTTACAAACAAGGAAGAGAACAGTTTTTCCCTTTTATTATAACACTGGTTTCTATTGTGTTTACTGATTTATTAATTGGTGTCATTATCGGGATGATTTATGCTGTTTATTTTTTAATTAAACATACCTACCGTGCCGGTTTTACCATGAAAGAAACTATGCAAGGGCATTCTAAACACTACAGCATTGAACTTGCACTGAATGTAAGTTTTCTCAACAAAAAGAAATTGAAGGAAATGCTCGATCAGATTCCTGAATATTCCATAGTAGAAGTAACGGGCACCAATAGTGTTTATATTGATCACGACATCCTGGAAATTTTACAGGATTTTAAAGCAAAAGCACATCATAAACATATTGAATTAATCATGCATGATATTCCATCGGTTGAAACCATTGAACTTCATTAACAGGGAAACAAACAATTCAACTCCTGCATAAGCTGTTGATCCATTCCTGATGTTGCGGAAAAGCCTTGAGCAATGTTTCTTTTTCAGCCAATTCAAAATCAGCAAAATCAAAACCCGGAGCAACGGTACAACCAACAAAAGAAAAACCGTTTTCAGTTACAGGTTTTGATGCAAACCAGCATCCGGCTTTTACAACCTGCTGAAAGTTATATCCTTTTTCAGCATCGTTGCCCAGCTTCAGTACTTCCCCTTTTCCATTTGGATGGATAACATAAATATGTAACCCAACCCCTGTATAAAAATGCCAGAGTTCATCACTTTTAATACGATGAAATGCAGAGTATTGTTTGCCTTCGAGCAAAAAATAAATGGCCGTTGAAATAAAACGATCTTCAGAAAATTGTTGAGGCAATGAATGAGCAGGAATTAAAACATCACTGGCATAAGTGCGGCTATAGTAACCACCTTCAGGATGCGCCAGTAACTGATACTGAACAATGAGTTGTTGAGGTGTAAGCATAAAAAAAGGCTGTAGAATTTTACAGCCTTGAATTTAGTTGAATTGCTTTAATTATTTAGCAGGTGTATCATCACCATCAAACTTATCTTTTACTTTATCCCATAAGCCTGAAG
>DAIOWB010000306.1:0-3346 GCA_036758725.1 Lacibacter sp. | reverse complement strand
AGCGTATAAATGTAATTTGTGCAAAGCCCACCCACCATAAACCAACTAACAGAAAGGTAATTTTCAAAGGCAACGGACTGTTAGGTATCATTATCACTAAACCAAAACCTATCATTTGTAAAATCACACTTCCAATATAACCCATTGTAAACCCTTTTGCACTTATACGGTCCATATCTTCATCTGATGCAATTTCTGGCAAATATGAATTATAAAATACCTGGCTGCCATAAAATCCAATACCAGCCATCATAAAAGAAAGCAACCCCAGGTGTACATTCTCTTTATCAAAGAAGTAAAGTGTTGAACAACTCAATGCACCTAAGTAACAAAAGAAACGCATGAAATTCTTTTTGTTTCCTTTATAATCAGCAATGGAAGATAATATTGGAGATAGGGTAGCAATAATTAAAAATCCTGCGGCCAATACATAATCTTTCAATTCAGTATTCACAAATGTTCTGCCTAAAAACTTAATGCCATCAGGAAAATTATTTGTTGATGTTACAATGGCATAATACGCAGGGAAAAAGGTGGTTGTAATTACAAGGTTGTAAACACTGTTGGCCCAATCATACATGGCCCATCCGTTTACAACTTTTTTTGATGCAGTAAGCATTGATTTGGTTTAGTGTGAAACAGGTTGTTTAACGGCGGCAAGCAAATACATGAAATGGAAATAAATATTACATTTCATGCTTACTAAAACAAGCAAACATGAAAATAGTACAATTAAATGAATTGTATTAGTTCAAAAAGCCCGTATACAATAAGATGAGTAAAATAATTCCAAGGATTATGCGGTACCAGCCAAACAGCCTGAAACCATGCTTTTGTAAAAAACCAATGAAGAATTTAATTGCCAGCATGGCCACAACAAAGGCAACAATATTTCCAATAATAAATGATTGCAAATACTGATTAGAAGACAAAAGCAGTTCATACCCTTTTTGGTCTATACCATTTTCATTCCAGTCTTTAATAAAAAGGGAATAGCCTGTAGCCGCTGCCATTGTAGGTACGGCTAAAAAAAACGAAAACTCAGCTGCCAGTGAACGGGTGAGTTTTTGCTGCATGCCTCCAATTATTGAAGCGGCGCTTCTGCTAACCCCGGGTATCATGGCTATACATTGCCATAAACCAATGATAAGGGCTTTTTTATAACTGATATCTTTTTCTTCTTTAACAGGATGATCTTTAAATACCTTGTCAATAAACAGAAGAACAATTCCGCCTGCAAGCAATGTAATGCTAACAGTAAGCGGACTTTCAAGTAATTCATCAATCTGTTCACTGAATAATTTTCCTAATAGAAGCGCCGGTATAACTGCAACAATCAGTTTTGCATAAAACTGCCAGCTTTTAAAATCAAAAAACTTTTTCCAGTATAAAACCACCACACTTAAGATAGCTCCCAACTGAATAGAAACTGTAAATATTTTTGTAAAGTTGGTAGAAGGTATGTGCAACAAATGTTCGGCAATAATCATATGGCCGGTTGATGAAATAGGAAGATACTCTGTTACTCCTTCAACAATAGCAACTACAATGGTTTCAAACGTATTCACAAAAATGATTTAGGAATTTTAAAATGCTGTAAATAAAAAACCGATTTGAGAATTTGAATCATCTATTTTCAAATTTTCAAATCGGTTCATTTTTAAATTAATATTCTTAGTCTTTTGGTTTTTTCATAATAGCAAAAACCTCTATCACCAATCCGGCAATAATAAGAAAAGGAGCCAATGTAATACGACGGAAACTATACACTTCATCTTTATTAAACACATTCGGATCAGTGCTTTTGCCACCAATCATTAATAAAAAGCCAACTATGATTACTGCTGCTCCAATGGCCATCCAAAGATGGTTTTGCTTATTAAAAATGGTTACTATTTTTTTGTCCTTCATAATCGTTTATTAAGGGGTGCAATATAAGGAAGTTTCAAGTTTCAGGTTTCAAGTTACAGGGTTCTTCATTTTTTAAGCCCAACTACTCATTTTAACTGAATAAATATGATGGCAACCAAGCAATTATCTGATCCCTTTTGGGGAGGTTGAGAAGGGCCTAATACAAATCATCCAACTTCATCTTCAGGTATTTCATTACACTGCGGTGTGTGCTGAACAAAGAAATGCCAACACCTATTAATATAATTGAACCAAAGAGAATGAGATAAATCATAGGATCACGAAGTGCCTTCATATCTGGAATATAACTTTCGGCCCATGTAATTACTGCCCAAATGGCGGCAATAGCTATAACAGAACTGATAAGCCCGTTTAATACAGCACGCAAATTCATTGGCTTTGCAATAAAGCCTCTTGTAGCCCCAACCATTTGCATGGTTTTTATTAAAAAACGATTACTGAACATGGCAAGCCTTATTGTAGTATCAATGGAAATAATTACAATAGCACTCAATAAAATTGCTACAATTAGTAAAACCAGCCCTATCTTTTTTGCCCTTACATTTAATGTATTCACCAGGTCTTTGGGGTATTGTACTTCACTTATTACACCGGGAAATTTTGCCAGCAAATCGGCCGAAATTTTTTCTAAACTGTCTTTTTCCACATACTGTGCTTTAGCATAAAAATCCATGCTTTCGGGCAAAGGGTTTTCATTTAAAATTTTATCCCAGCTTTCATTACCATCTTTATTATAAATTTCCTTGGCTTTTTCTTTGGTTACATATTCATAACTTTTTACATAAGGCTGTACACTTACGTAACTTTTTAAACTGTCAACAGATCGTTTGCTGGTAGTAGATACCCATGCATGTATCTGAATATTTTCAAGCAGGGTATTGCTAACTTTTTGAAAATTTAAAAAAATCCATCCCAATACGCCAAGAATGAATAAGACCAATGCAACTCCCACAATACTGTAGATATAAGAGGGCTTTGAGCGTTTCATCGATCCTTTGCTTTGTTGCTGAGTCATGCAGTTTCGTTTTTAAAATTCTCTGTTGCGGGCAAATTTAGCAGATTTCGCCTGCTTAAGCGTTACAATCCTTAAATTTGTTGCTCATTTAACGATTGCAAACTGCCATTATTTTACGGGTGTTGATGAAAGAGCGAAGAAAGATTTTTTTTTAAGTCTTCTTTCACAGCTTTGGGCATCGCCTGTTGTGTCACTCACTTGTACGTTCTGTTTTTCATGCGGCAATGAAAGGCCTCAATTTTACTAAACTGATAATTTTTTCAGTTTAAAAAAGCTGAAGAAAGAAAAAGGCGATGCAGTGAGTGACACAACGAAGCCCACAAGAATTACAGAAGCTGGTAAAAAAGAAAAAAAATAATTAAAAACCTGTAACGAATATTTTATAGTGATGGAATACAA
>DAIOWB010000305.1:0-3353 GCA_036758725.1 Lacibacter sp. | reverse complement strand
TCAATTACAAAGCAGGTACAAAAGTTCCGTTACTGTTAAATGTACATGGTGGCCCTGCTGGTGTGTTTACACAAACTTGTGTAGCGGGCAATGCAGGCACGTATCCAATTGCAGCGTTTGCGGAGATGGGTTATGCAGTGCTTCGTCCTAATCCACGGGGGAGCAGCGGTTACGGTGCAAACTTTCGTATGGCCAACCGTGCCGATTGGGGTGGCAAGGATTATATTGATTTAATGAATGGAGTTGATTATGTAATTAAGATGGGCGTTGCCGATGAAAACAAAACCGGCATTATGGGTTGGAGTTATGGAGGTTTTATGAGTAGCTGGACGGTAGGGCATACCAACCGGTTTAAAGCAGCCAGCATTGGTGCACCAGTTGTTGATCTGGCACATCAGAATTTAACAGATGATATTGAAGGATTTATTCCTTCTTACTTCAAAACACAGCCCTGGGAAAACTGGGGATTATTAGATGCACATTCACCTTTACGGTTTGTACAAAATGTAAGCACACCTGTGCTGTTGCAACATTGCGAAGGTGATTTGCGGGTACCCATCAGCAATGGTATTATGTTTTACAATGCATTACGCAGACGGAATGTTCCGGTTAAATTTTTAGTGTTGCCCCGCCAGGCTCACGGCCCCGTAGAACCGAGAATTACCATGAAAGTAATGCAGGCCAATTTAGAATGGTTTGGAAAGTATATAAAGCCGTAGAAGAATTTTTATTGGACGGGCTGAAGCTCTACGATCATCGTTCCTTGCGTCGCACACATCAAAGCAAGTGCAAATGGCAGCATATAAATACAAGAGCAAAAATTGAATTTACACTTAAAAAATTATTGAAACAGATACGGGAGGATTTTATCCTCCCGTATCTGTTAATTCTATAATAATACAAGTTTGTAAAGAATCAATACTTTATTCCCAGTACTTTACTAATCATCCCCAATATTCTTACAGCAAAATCCGGCGGCTTTACAGCAATAATTTCTTTTCTGTAATGATTCATTAAGGCACCGAGATACAATTTGGTTTTAAAATTCATGCTGAACGGTTTGCTGCCGTTTTCAGTTACAGCATTAAGCACCTTTACCACATCTTCAAAATATTCCAGCATTTGAAAAGCAGGTTCATGTGTATTGTAAACAGTAACCACTTTATCGGTTGGGTTTCTAAATGTATGCGCCACACCTTTTTCTACCGTGAGTTTATCACCTTTTACTGCTTTTATCCATTTGTCTTTTACAAAAAATTCCATCTCTCCTTCCAGCACTTCATAGGTTTCAATAGCGAGTGGATGTGTGTGCACTAAAGGGTCTTTCATATTACAACCTGGCAGCAGCTCCCAATGTAAATCCAGCGAAGCGCCATTGGTATCAGCAGCAGATTTTAATACAGTAAACCGCATACCCAGCGGTGTCATGTCTAAAATTTTTGAAGTTGTTGTCATGTTGGTGGCTTTATATTTGCAGCATGAGTGTAAAAATTTACTCTCCTGGTTTATAACTTCGCTCCACATGTTTCAAAACATCTTCTTTATAAAACAACACATCTTTAAACTCTCCTTTGGTATACATGAGCAGTTGGTCTTTAAAGTGTGGTGAGTTTATATTTCCACTTACGCCACCGGCTAATAATGATTTTGCTTTAATGCGTTTTCCAAATTCAACAGCACAAATAAAACTGTTGCCACTTGTTCCGTATCTTAATTGGGTGCCGGGATAATAATTGCTGTTGTATGCTGGTAACATGCCCCATGCAGAGGAAGCAAACGCAACAGGAACACTTTCTTTATTGTCATCATACTTTTGCCGTATATCATTACTCACCCGTTGAAAACGATTTAGTTCGCCCCATGCTACATCCCATTTACCAAATTTGTTTTTAAAATTTTTTACAACAAGAAGTAATGTATTAAGCAATTGTGCAGGTGAAGCAGAATCAGCAAAATGTTGGGTTGCCCGTACCTGGTCTGTTTCTCCATCTTCAATATAAACTTTTCTTATATCGGGGCCCAGCAGTTGCGCCCATTCTATAGCAAGAGCAGTTGCAACAGAATGTTCTCCTGCCTGGTAGTTCCACTGCTTTAATATTTTTATTGGTTCTGCTAATAACAAATAAAATGTATCGGCAGGGTTTACTGTATTTTCATAAGCCCGCAATAACGCAGGTACAAGAATTTCAAATGCAGTTAGTGTGCGGTCATAACCTGCAGCAATGGTTTTATCAATGGTGAATTTATTTTCCCTGCTCAACACTCTTACTGCATTGATGCCACGGAAATTTTCACCATCGGGCGCCATGTAGTTTGGATAATTTATTTTTTTGGGACTTGCACTGCCGCTTACTGTAAAAGGAGTGGAGTTGCAATTCTGTATCCAACCTGTTGAAGGATTGTATACATGAACAATTTGCCCAACACTGTGCAGGCCTTTCCATTCTGTTGCGGATGTAGTTCCATCAACTACTTTACCCCAGTTGATTTTTTTATCTCTGATGGGTACAAAGTTGCCATGCCAGTATGCAATATTTCCTTTGTTATCGGCAAACACGGTATTGTTACTGGTGTTGGCTTTTAATTCCATTACTTTTTTATAATCATCTAAACCTTTGGCTTTGGTACGTAACCAGCTTTGCATTAAGCCCTTCATATCCCGGTTATTACTTTTTACACTAATGATTTCATTATTTCGTTTTGCCATTACGGGTCCATGATGTGTAAAATAAGCAATGAGGGTTTTGGTTTTTATTTCATTTCCGCTTACATATTTAAGTCGCATCTTTTTTTCTTTAACCGGCAACCACTTGTTATTATATAAATAAACAAAACCGCTTGCCTGTTTACTTATTTTTTCTGCATACATATCACTTACATCTACACTGCTTGAAGTATGCATCCATCCGCAGTATTCATTAAAGCCCTGGTAAATAAAAAACTGTCCCCATGTTACAGCACCGTATACATTTAATCCTTCATTGCTGTTCATATGTACTTCGGGCCTGAAATAGAAAGTAGTGTGTGGATTTATATAAAGAATGGAATTTCCACTTTCTGTTTTAGAAGGAGCAATAGCAAAACCATTACTGCCATCAACGTTTTTATTTTCTTCACGGTTCTTTACAAAATCGTTTTTTGTTTCAGGATAATTAAAGCCTGAATTAAAAGCAAGAGGTTCTGTTCCGCTATAAAAATTTTTAACATCCTGCTCAGTAAGATCACCCGTGCTGATGGCGCCAATACTTCCATCGGTCCATAATAAAGGATACCATGGTTTAAAGCGGGTTAATAAAGCCGGTTTTATTTCGGGGTGTTTATAGAGATAAAAATTAATTCCATCGGCATAGGCG
>DAIOWB010000304.1:0-3355 GCA_036758725.1 Lacibacter sp. | reverse complement strand
TCATGATTATTATCTTAAGTCTTATTTTGTTCCCCTTTTTATGGAAAGACTAGTTACAACAAAGCCAAGCCCCCTCTAAATCTCCCCCCCCAAAGGGGAGACTTTCAAACACACAAGGCCAACTTATTTTAAAGAGCAAAATAATATCAAAGCATTTGATATGTGTTAAGTAAAAAGAAAAAGCTAAATCACCTTCTCCAATCTTAGAGAGATGAGAAGATAGTTGAGAGTTGAAAAATCACATACTATCCATTTTTGATTAATCCCAATCCCCCTAACTTTGCGGCACCGTAAAAAGGAAGACAGATTAGATTGCTTGTACTGATGAATAGAATTAATATTGTACAAGTGTGCGACGCAACAAAAGTTGCACAAATGTTGCAGAAGCCCGTAACAAAATCTTTTCTCATCTTTTTTAATTTTTATTAAAAAAAATTATGCAAAAAAACTGGTGGAAGATATTAGCTGTTATACTGTTACTCTACACTTTTATTGCCGGCTATCTTGTTAAGGTTCCAATTATTGGCAACTTAAATCAAACAATACGTAATTTATTTTTTCATGTGCCCATGTGGTTTGGGCAAATGATTCTATTATTGGTAAGCATGATTTTTTCAATACGTTATTTAAGAAGTGGAAATTTAGCAGATGATATTAAAGCCCGTGAGTTTGGACGTACCGGAATTATATATGGGGTTTTAGGCTTGGTTACCGGTGCTATTTGGGCCAATTTTACCTGGGGCGAACCATGGAGCAACGATCCAAAACAAATTGCAGTAGCTATTGCTTTACTCATTTACCTTGCCTACTTTGTTTTAAGAAACTCCATGCCCGATATGGATAAAAGAGCAAGAGTTAGCAGCGTTTATAACATTTTCGCATACTTTATTTATGTGCCACTTATAATGATTTTGCCAAGGTTGGTACAATCTTTACATCCGGGAGGCCAAGGTGTAGAAGGAAACCCCGCACTGGGTGGCCAGGATCTTGACCCAACTATGCGATTGGTTTTTTGGCCTGCTGTTATTGGATGGACTTTATTAGGTGTATGGATAACAACTTTGTTCATACGCATTTCAAAAATCAAAGAAAAAAACTGGTTACATGCGTAAAATAATTTTACTGATTTTATTTTCATTGTTTTCAATAAAGCAAATGATTGCACAAACTGTAAATGACAACGGCGTTATGGTAAGTGAAGGAAAAATTTATGTGGTACTGTCCGTTTGTGTTACCATCTTTGCCGGTATTATTATTTATTTAATCAGGCTCGATAGAAAAATTTCAGCCCTTGAAAAAAAGAACGATTAATATTTTCTATACTAACATTTAAAAAAACGATTGTATGTCATCTACGAATTACAGCTTTTTTGGAGCTGTTGAAAAAAGTTTTAATAAGGCGGCCGCCTTTACAAAATGGGATAAGGGAATTCTCGAACAAATTAAAGAATGTAACAGTGTTTACCAGATGAAATTTCCGGTAAAAATGGATGATGGGCTTATTGAAGTAATTGAAGCCTATCGGGTACAGCACTCTCACCACAAAACACCTTGTAAAGGTGGTATCCGTTTTTCAATGGAAGTTAACCAGGATGAAGTAATGGCATTGGCTGCACTTATGACTTATAAGTGTGCCATTGTAAATGTTCCCTTTGGAGGAGCGAAAGGTGGAATTAAGATTGACCCACGCAAACGCTCAACATACGAGCTGGAAAAAATCACCCGTCGATATACTGCAGAATTGGTGAAGAAAAATTTCATTGGCCCCGGCATTGATGTGCCTGCTCCTGATTATGGAACCGGTGAAAGAGAAATGGCATGGATTGTTGATACTTACCAATCACTCCGCCCGGGAGAAATAGATGCTGCAGGTTGTGTTACCGGTAAACCACTTACTCAAGGAGGTGTTAGAGGAAGACGGGAAGCAACAGGACTGGGTGTATTTTATGGTGTTCGTGAAGTTTGTAACATGAAAGAAGTAATGGATAAGCTTGGCTTAACAACCGGCATTGAAGGCAAGCGTGTTATTGTTCAAGGGTTAGGAAATGTAGGATATCATTCTGCAAAATTCTTTCAGGATGCAGGAGCTAAAATTGTAGCACTGGCTGAATATGATGGAAGTATTTATAATTATGACGGGCTGGATGTAGATGCTGTTGTGTTACACCGTAAAAACACAAAATCAATATTAAACTTTCCCGGTGCATCTAACTGTGCAAAAAATACAGATGCATTGGAATTAGAGTGTGACATTTTAATTCCTGCTGCTTTAGAAAATGTAATTGATGGCGAAAATGCACCTAGAGTAAAAGCAAAAATTATTGGTGAAGCAGCTAATGGACCATTAACCCCCGATGCAGATGATGATTTTTCAAAGCGTGGAGTATTGGTTATACCTGATATGTTCTTAAATGCCGGAGGTGTAACCGTTTCTTATTTTGAATGGTTAAAAAATCTGAGCCATGTTCGTTATGGCCGTTTGGAAAAACGCTTTACAGAAAACCAGAATGCCAATATGCTGGGGCAGGTTGAAGAGTTGACAGGCAAAAAAGTGAGTGATGTTATGCGTACAACCATTATGCACGGGCCTGATGAGGTTGATCTGGTTTACAGCGGGCTGGAAGAAACAATGATAAATGCTGTAAATGAAGTAATGGATTGCTGGAAACAAAACCCAGCTATACCTGATATGCGTACAGCTGCATATGTAGTTGCAATTAATAAAGTTGGAATTATATATGCTGAACTGGGCATTTTCCCATAACACAAACCAATTGCTTAGTATTCAAATCCCCCCGAATAAAAGGGGGATTTTTTTTATGCCTTCAAATAATTAGTACTCTTATTAATTTAAACTAAAAACAGAATGAAATAATCAGATTATATTAACAAAATAAAAAAAAAGAATCTGCTTAACTTTATCAGTCAACAATTAAGCCGTTCATAAGTGTTTGTTAAATGTGGCTTCCCGGTACGTCTGAAATGATGGCAGCTTCGTTATTTTACATTTAGAAAGGCACAAACTTTGATAAAAAATATTTATAAAATTTTAATTACAACTAAATATGAAAGCTAAACACATTTTCCTCATGGTCATTGTAAGTGCAGTAACTGCATTAACAAGTGTTTTTCTTTATTCAAAGTATTTAAACAAGTATGATTCTGTAAATCAAAGTCAGGGACAGTTGCCTGTTAATTATGCAGGTTTGTTTGATGGAGGTGGCAGTGGCACACCGGGCCCTGTTGACTTTGAAAGTGCGGCTGCATCTACAACGCCTGCAGTTGTTCATATAAAAACGAAAACAAACCCCACACAAACAAACAATCAGCAGAAAAAACGTAGCCCGTTTGGAGA
>DAIOWB010000303.1:0-3364 GCA_036758725.1 Lacibacter sp. | reverse complement strand
CTGAAAGAGAAAGTGCCTGTTCTTTACAGGCAATGGTGCAGAGTTCGCAACCTTTACATTTTTGAATATCTATTTCAACCTTACCTTTTACTTTTCTTTCCTTGAGTGGTTTGTCGTGAATAACTTTTTCTTCCATAGTATGGAATTTTTTTATGGCAAAGCAAAATTCGACAAACGCTCGTTAATATTACAGCTACCAGATCATAAATAAGGATGATTAATATCAGTTTTTGCAGCAAGATGAAGGTTTCCTAATTAACCTGAATTTTGTTTTACAATGAACAGTTCAACGTTCTTAGTAATCTGTTATTTGCATTTTATATTGATTGAATGATTCAGCTTTCTTTCACCAATTATTCCTGTTATATTTATGAAAGCCAACATGCTTAAATATGAATACAAACAATCAATCCCCGGAACGGGATGGGCAGGCACAACTCATTCCCTTTTTATGGTTAAGAAAAGGAATTGGTTTACTGGGATTTCTTTTTCCAATCGTATTAGTTGCCGGTTCAAAATTAGCAGGAGATTGTAATCAACTGCTGGGTTCTATCAGCGATTATTATCATACTAATATGGACGATGTGTTTGTTGCAGTATTGTGTGTTATTGGTCTTTTTCTTTTTACTTACCGTGGCCCTGAAAAAGAAGATAGCATAGCAAGTAATCTTGCCTGTTTATTTGCGTTGGGCATTGCCTTTTTTCCCACATCCATAAAACCGGAAAGCTTAAGCTGTCTTTCTTATACGGCAAAAACATTTCCTGGTTTACATAATTTGTTTGCTGCTTCGTTTTTTCTTGTACTCTCCTATTTTAGCCTTGCATTATTTCCTAAAACCCATGCAGACATTCCTCCCACAAAAGAAAAACTAAAACGAAATAACTTATATAAAACCTGCGGGTATGTTATGCTGGCGAGCATTCTGATCATTTTTGTTTATATGCTATTAAAAGACAGGATTGATGGACTGAAAAAAATACCAATCACTTTTATTTTTGAATGGGTTGCATTATGGGCCTTTGGTATTTCATGGATTGTAAAAGGCGGATGGTTTTTACAGGATAAAGGATCAGCTAAAAAAACCTGAATGGACCAGATTAAAGAAACGAGTAGTTGCAGTTTATGTGTTTTGATGCTTGTATTCATTCAACCGATGATCATTATTCTTTAAAACAATGAGAATAGTCATAGTTTAACACTGTTAATAAAGCAACCTTAGATGCCGAATAATTAATTCGTGAATACAAACAGACCTGTTCACCTTGCTTACTTCATTCAATCCACTGTTTATACTAATCAGGAAACAGTCTTACTCTTTTCAATTGTACAATTATTAAAAAAGAAATATACGGTTATATGACAGATACAAAAACAACTTACAAAGTAAAAGCAAATGATTTTGAGTTTACGTTTACAAAAGAACAGATTGATGCGTTAGACATCATTCAAAAATCCCCGACAGAATTTCATTTGTTAAAAGGCCATCATTCAGTGAATGCAAAACTGATTGATGCCAATAAAACATCAAAGCAACAAATTGTTGAAGTAGAAGGGGAAAGTTTTAATATTGAGATTAAAGAAGAATTAGACCTGATGCTGGATACAATGGGCTTTGGTGCAGTATCAAACAAACAAATAAAAGAAGTAAAAGCACCCATGCCCGGGTTGGTACTTGAAATTGCTGTAACAGAAGGACAGGAAGTATTTGAAGGTGAAAAAATACTAATACTGGTTGCAATGAAAATGGAAAACAGCATTTTAATTCATGCCAATGCAACAATAAAAAAGGTTTCAGTTGTAGCAGGACAGGCAGTAGAAAAAGGACAGGTATTAGTAGAACTGGAATAACATCAACCAATATTAAAAGAATTGATCCAAGATTAAATCAGTTATAATGAAAAAAATATTAGTAGCGAACCGTGGCGAAATTGCATTACGTATTATGCGTACAATCAGAAAAATGGGGATTCAATCTGTTGCTGTTTTTTCTGATGTGGATCGCAATTCACCACATGTATTATTTGCAGATGAAGCTGTTTGTTTAGGTGCTGCTCCATCCAGTGAATCGTATTTGAACGCTGATAAAATCATTGCTTTTGCAAAAGAATTAGGTGTTGATGGTATTCATCCCGGCTATGGTTTCCTCAGTGAAAATGCGGCCTTTGCACAAAAAGTAGAAGATGCCGGAATTATATTTATTGGCCCAAGTCCGGAAGCCATGCGGATCATGGGTTCAAAACTTGCAGCGAAAGAATGTGTTAAGAAATACAACATTCCCATGGTGCCCGGTATTGATAAAGCTATTGATGATATTTCCATTGCAAAAGAAACAGCTAAACAAATTGGTTATCCTATTCTCATTAAAGCTTCTGCAGGTGGTGGTGGTAAAGGAATGCGGATTGTAGAAAAAGAATCCGACTTTGAAGAACAAATGCAGAGGGCAGTGAGTGAAGCCACTTCTTCCTTTGGCGACGGATCAGTTTTTATAGAAAAATATGTTACATCGCCACGTCATATTGAAGTGCAGGTTGTGGCTGATCAGTTTGGAAATGTGATTCATGGTTTTGAACGTGAATGCAGCATTCAACGCCGTCATCAGAAAGTGATTGAAGAAACACCTTCAGCCATTATCACACCTGAGCTTCGTAAAAAAATTGGTGATGCAGCAATCATGGTTGCAAAATCTTGTAACTATACCAGTACAGGCACAGTTGAGTTTTTAATGGATGATCAATTGAATTTCTATTTTCTTGAAATGAATACCCGTTTGCAGGTTGAACATGCGGTATCTGAAATGATCACCGGCTTAGACCTTGTGGAAGAACAAATAAAAATTGCAAGAGGTGAAAAGCTGAGTTTTACACAGGAAGATTTAGTACTCAATGGACATGCCATTGAATTAAGAGTTTGTGCAGAAGATCCGCTCAACAATTTTTTACCTTCTATTGGTACCCTTACAAAATATATAAAACCTGTTGGCGAAGGCATACGGGTTGATGACGGATATGAAGAAGGAATGAATATTTCTATTTATTATGATCCCATGATTGCCAAGCTGGTTGTACATGGTAAAACAAGAACCGAGGCCATCCAGAAAATGTTGCAGGCTATTAAAGATTATAAAATTGAAGGTGTTGCTACTACCCTGCCCTTTGGCACTTTTGTATTTGAACATGAAGCTTTTTTTTCGGGCATGTTTGATACCCATTTTGTAAAAAATTATTACACTCCCGAAAAAATAAAAGAAAAACAAAAAGCAAATGCTGAAGTAGCAGCCATCATTGCTTTAAAACACTGGATGAATAAACAGAAAATAACCAACGCTGTAGATCATAAAACAACCAGTTGGAAACGGAGACTGGC
>DAIOWB010000302.1:0-3386 GCA_036758725.1 Lacibacter sp. | reverse complement strand
TTTGAACGAAGGCTTGGAATTTGGCCAGCAGGATTTGATAAAGATGGAATGATGTATTGCAATACTGCTTTTGGAGATTATCCACACAGCCTCCCCAACCCCTCCAAAGGAGGGGCTTTCACCGGTTGGATGTTATTAAACTATAACAAACCTGTTCAGGTATCATCTACATTTGGTGGTTATCTTCCCAACAATGCGGTGGATGAATTGGCAAAAACATATTGGAGTGCAACAAGTGGTAATAAAGGTGAATGGATACAAACAGATTTGGGAACTATATCAACAGTGAATGCAATACAGATTAACTATGCAGATCAGGATGTTGAACAAAACCGTTTAGGAAAATGGAATGATCAGTATCATCAGTATAAATTGTATTTTTCTGTTGACGGGAAAAAATGGCAAGTACTGGTTGATAAGAGTAATAATAAAATAGATGTTCCCCATGATTATGTGGAATTACTAAAGCCGGTACAGGCACGTTTTATTAAATTGGAAAACATTCATATGCCTACAGGAAAGTTTGCAATTAGTGGCTTTCGTGTTTTTGGCAATGGCAACGGAGCAAAGCCTGATGCAGTAAAAGATTTTATTGTATTGCGTACAGAAAAAGATAAGCGAAGTGCATTTATAAAATGGAAACCGGTTGACAATGCTTTTGCCTATAACATTTATTATGGTACACATCCTGATAAATTATATACCTGCATTATGGTGCATTCAAACAATGAATACTGGATGAAAGCAATGGATTCACAAAAAGCCTATTATTACAGTATTGAAGCTATTAATGAAAACGGTCTAAGTGAAAAAACAAAAGTGATAAAAGTTGATTAATATGATTAAGAATAAAATAATAAATCTGTTGCTGATTGTTTCCGTTTATACGGTATCAGTTCAGGCTCAGGGAAATCTTCCTTACTGGAATGAAGTACAGCAATTCAAAAAACAGGATAGTATTCAGTTTCCTTCAGCAAACCAAATCTTATTCATTGGCAGCTCTTCTTTTACTAATTGGAAAGATTTACAACAAAATTTTCCATCCTATCCAATACTAAACCGGGCATTTGGTGGTTCATCATTAACAGATTTAATCCAATACAGGTACGAAGTTTTGTATGCCTATCAACCCAAACAAATTGTAATGTATTGCGGTGAGAATGATTTTGCTGCAAATGATTCGGTAACTGTAGAAACAGTATTGCAGAGATTTAAAACGTTTTTTCAACTCATGCGTGCAAAATATAAAAACGTGCCTTTTGCTTATGTATCTATGAAGCCAAGCCCAAGCAGGGCACACCTCATGCCAAAGTATAGTGAAGCCAATAAGCAAATCAAAAAGTATTTATCAAATAAACCAAAAACAGTGTTTATAGATGTATATCATTCTATGCTTCTTGCAGATGGTACAGCCATGAAAAATATTTTTCTTTCAGATAGTTTACACATGAATTCGAAAGGCTATGCAATCTGGAAAAGAAAGATTGCACCCTATTTAATAAAATAATAAAACAGTAAGTATGAAATTTATTCAAAAAGTCATTTTGGTTTCAGTTGTTTTTGCAGGAATCTTTATTGCTGCAAAAAAACCTGATGATTCAAAAATGAAAATCTTCATTGATGCGTTAATGAAGAAAATGACACTCGATGAAAAAATTGGTCAGTTAAATTTACCGGGCTCTGGCGATATTGTAACAGGGCAAGCGGGTAATACAGATATCGCTAAAAAAATAAGAGAGGGAAAAGTGGGCGGATTATTTAATATTAAATCAATTGCTAAAATTAAAGAAGTACAAAAACTGGCAGTAGAAGAAAGTCGTTTAAAAATTCCGTTGTTGTTTGGTATGGATGTTATTCATGGCTATGAAACTGTTTTTCCAATTCCTTTAGGATTAAGCTGCAGTTGGGATATGCAATTGATTGAAAACACTGCACGTATTGCAGCTATAGAAGCAAGTGCCGATGGAATTAACTGGACATTTTCTCCCATGGTTGATATTGCCCGTGATCCACGTTGGGGAAGAATTGCAGAAGGAAGTGGAGAAGATGCTTACCTGGGTTCACAAATTGCAAAAGCAATGGTGCAAGGTTACCAGGGAAAAGATCTTTCACTTAATAATACCATCATGGCATGTGTAAAACATTTTGCCCTGTATGGTGCTGCAGAAGCAGGTAGAGATTATAATACAACAGACATGAGTAGATACAGAATGTACAATGAATATTTCCCACCCTATAAAGCTGCTGTTGATGCCGGTGCCGGAAGTGTAATGGCATCGTTTAATGATGTTGATGGAATTCCTGCCACAGCAAACAAATGGTTAATGACAACGGTACTTCGTAACCAATGGGGCTTTAAAGGTTTTGTTGTTACTGATTATACAGGTATTAAAGAATTAACGGAACATGGTTTAGGAGATTTAAAAACAGTTGCAGCAAAAGCCATGATTGCCGGTATTGATATGGATATGGTTGATGAAGGTTTTTTATTTACAATGAAACAATCAATAAAAGAAGGGAAAGTTACTGTGCAGATGATTGATGCAGCTTGCAGAAGAATACTGGAAGCTAAATATAAATTGGGGTTGTTTGATGATCCATATAGATATTGCAATGAGCAAAGAGCTAAAACTGAAATATTTACTCCTGCTCACCGTAAAGTTGCAAGAGAAACTGCAACACAAAGTTTTGTATTGTTAAAAAATGATCCCTTTCCGCCAACTGGCGGAGCAGGGGTGGGTTTATTGCCTTTAAAAAAATCCGGAACTATTGCAGTAATTGGACCAATGGCCGACAATAAAGAAAACATGCCTGGTACATGGGCTGTTGCAGCAAGATTTAACGATGCAATTTCAGTTATGCAAGGTTTAAAAGAAACAGTTGGAAATCAGGTTAAGATTTTACATGCAAGAGGATCAAACCTCGATGCAGATAGTTTGTTTGAAGAAAGAGCAGGAATGTTTGGTAAATCGTTGCGAAGGGATAGTCGCCCGGCTGAAGTAATTATGCAGGAAGCAGTTGATATAGCCAATCAAAGTGATGTGATTGTTGCTGTATTAGGAGAAAGTGCAGAGATGAGTGGTGAATGTTCAAGCAGAAGCAATATTGAAATTCCAAAAATTCAGCAAGAATTATTAAAAGCTTTATTAAAAACAGGAAAGCCGGTTGTTTTGGTTTTATTTACCGGTCGTCCTTTAGCATTAAAATGGGAAAACGATCATGTTCCTGCAATATTAAATGTTTGGTTTGGCGGAAGTGAAGCCGGTTATGCAATAGCTGATGTGTTGTTTGGTGATGTAAATCCTTCAGGTAAACTCTCAACTACCTGGCCACAAAATATTGGGCAGGTTCCTCTTTATTACAATCATAAAAATACAGGACGTCCT
>DAIOWB010000301.1:0-3395 GCA_036758725.1 Lacibacter sp. | reverse complement strand
AATTGACAGCATGTTTTATGGACTCATTTTCGATAAAGGGATGATCTATGACCCATCAACAGATTCGTATTTTGGTTATAATGATCTTGCAAAGCTTACAACAAAAGGCTATGCCTCCTTTTTACATGGCCACGTTGTTGATATGCTGTACTTCCCTGTTATTGAAAATAAAATATTACCAAACTGGGTACCCTATTTCGGAGGAAAGCCTTTTACGTTCTTCCAGGCTATTTTTAATATTGCCGATGCATCTATTTCTACAGGCGTCATTACAATTTTATTATTCCAAAAACGGTTTTTTAAGCAGCATAAAGAAGCAGAAGAGAGTCATACAATTGAAACCAACTCAGAAGTTACTGATGATGCACAGATTATGTAAAATCTTTTAAACTGAAAGATGATGACAAAACGAACACACCTATTCTTCCTTTTACTTCTATTAATAACTGGTTGTCGTAAAGAAAAGAGTTTAGAAGGTGGAGACCCAAACCCCATTTGGATAGGAACAAACTGTCGTGTAAGCCAGGTATTAACGGTTGACTCAGCTACAAGTTTTGGCTTTGAAGCTCACAACGCCTTTTTTGATTCAAAAGGAATTGCCACCGGCACTGAACTTTATGACAGTTTAACAAACTCAACCATTTTCAGAACAAATTATTTTTATAAGGGGGACACAGCTTTTGTAAACAATGGCCAATATTTTGTGTTGGATAAAACTACCGGCAGAGTAAAAGAATTTAAAGGACTTGAGGACCCTACTGATCCGCTTTCAGATACAATTACAATCAAGTTTACTTATAATGGAGCCGGACAATTAACTGCCAAAGATTATTATTTCTTTAATCTCCCAACACCAGCTCTGCATTCAACTTATACCTATACCAATGGCAATTTAACAAAGATGTTGTTTGTAAGTCTTTTCCCAACATCAGAAATTATTGCCGATGCAACACTTGAATACAACACAAACCAGCCCGTTAAAAATTTTATGTATATTTTCCCCGATGGATATTTAATTACACCCTATATACTTTCATTTAACTTTGGAACAAGGCCGGCCAATAGCATTAAAAAAATTAATACCAGATTTTACAGTTCGGGAGCAGTTACCGATTCATTGGTAACAAATTATAAAAACTACGTTTTATCACGTGATAATTATGTGCTGGATTTATATGCTGAAGGCGATTACCAGGATGGAGTGGGCAATATTTTTGAACGCACAAAATTTCAGTATAAGTGCCAATAAAGCATGTTTGGGTGAAACAATGTTGTTAATACTTAACTATTGCAGGTAAAAACCACATTTTATAAAGGTATAAATCCTGTTCCTTTTTTTTAATTGTTTGCTTAACTTAGCATTTATAAATTCAATTATCCAATTACTCATAAAACCATCTTACAACAAAAAGTTCCCATACAATTATTATAATTCAATGTTAAAAGAAATTGCTGCTGTTTATACGGCAGGAGTTTTGAATCTATAACCCTGTAAAACCTATAACATGCGAAAAGCAATCATACCCGCCTCATTTCTTTCTGTGGCATTTTCAAAAGGAAATAACCTGTTAAACTCAGAAGAAAATATGTTCGTTATAAGAGAAGATACCCAACAACGTTCGGGTTCAAATTTATACTTGTTGTTTTTTGCCAACTCAAAAAAAACTGATACTCCTCTTTCTAATGAACAAATTCCGTCTGAGCCGGATTATTTCAGTAGTTATGAATAAGAAAAAAGGAGAAGTTTAAACTTCTCCCTTTTTTATTTACTCACTTGTTTTTTTTATTTAGACTTTACCAACCATGTTTGCTGGTATAACCCAGGCATCAAACTCTGCCGGAGTTACATAGCCAAGTTTTACTGCCATCTCTTTTAATGTGGTTCCTTCTTTGTGCGCTTTTTGTGCAATTTCTGCTGCTTTGTAATAACCAATCTTTGTATTCAGAGCGGTAACCAGCATCAAAGAGTTTTCTACATGTTTCCTGATGTTTGCTTCAATAGGTTCAATGCCTACTGCACATTTATCATTGAAGCTCACACATCCATCGCCTATTAATCTTGCACTGTGCAGAAAATTATAAATCATTACCGGTTTAAATACATTCAATTCAAAATGGCCATTACTTCCACCTATGCCAATAGTAACATCATTACCCATTACCTGTGCTGCAATCATGGTTAATGCTTCACATTGTGTTGGATTCACTTTGCCCGGCATAATAGATGAACCGGGTTCGTTGTCAGGAATATGAATTTCTCCGATTCCACTTCTTGGTCCGCTGCTGAGCATACGTATGTCATTAGCAATCTTCATTAAACTTACTGCTACTGTTTTTAAAGCGCCATGTGCTTCAACAATAGCATCATGTGCAGCTAATGCTTCAAATTTATTTTCTGCAGTTTTAAAAGGAAGCTTGGTAAGCTTTGCAATATGCTTTGCCACATTTACATCATAGTTGGGAGGTGTATTAATTCCAGTACCAACTGCTGTTCCTCCTAATGCCAGTTCACTTAAGTGAGCCAACGTATTTTTAATGGCTCTTAATCCATGGTCTAATTGAGAAACATAACCGCTAAATTCCTGACCTAATGTTAAAGGTGTTGCATCCATAAAATGGGTACGGCCAATCTTTACAACTTTTTTATACGCCTTCGCTTTTTTATCGAGTGTATTACGCAACTTTTCAATACCGGGAATGGTTGTTTCAACCAGAATTTTATAAGCTGCAATGTGCATCGCTGTAGGGAACGTATCGTTACTGCTTTGTGATTTATTTACATCATCATTGGGATGCAGATATTTTTCCTTGTCTTCCAGTTTTCCGCCATTTAATACATGGCCCCGGTATGCTATAACTTCATTTACATTCATATTACTTTGTGTGCCGCTACCTGTTTGCCAAACAACCAACGGAAAATATTCATCTAATCTGCCATCAAGAATTTCTTTACAAACTTTTCCAATAAGTGTTGCTTTCTTTTTGGTTAAAACACCGGCATCAAGATTTGTTAGTGCAGCAGCATGTTTTAAATAAGCAAATGCACGGATGATTTCTTTTGGCATCCGGTTAATATCCTGTGCAATTTTAAAATTATCAATGCTCCGTTGTGTTTGAGCTCCAAAAAAAGCGTTCACGGGAACCTTTACTTCCCCCATTGTGTCTTTTTCAATTCTGAATTCCATAAATATTTTTTTTATTTTTCTGAAAGCGCATCAAAGGTATGGGTTAAGTGATTTTGATTTCCTAATTTGAGTTACCAAATCACATGATGAAACTCATTTCTGTTTTTCTGTTATGGGTGGGGTTGCCACTTTTAATCTATAGCCAATCACATCTACCTGTTCCTTCCAAACAGCAACTTGCCTGGCATGATATGGAGTTTTTTCTGTTTA
>DAIOWB010000300.1:0-3416 GCA_036758725.1 Lacibacter sp. | reverse complement strand
CTACTCTTGATTTGATGGTGCGTCAGGGAAAAGCATTATACGTTGGCATATCTAGCTATCAACCGGATGAAGCAACAAAAGCAATTCAGATATTAAAACAATTGGGTACACCCTGTTTGATTCATCAACCAAAATACTCCATGTTTGATCGCTGGGTAGAAGATGGATTGCTGGATGTACTGGAACAAAATGGAGTTGGATGTATTCCGTTTTCTCCATTGGCACAAGGATTACTTACTAATAAATATTTAAAAGGTATTCCTAAAGATTCCAGAGCATCAAGCCATCGTGGTAACGGGGCTATTGAAGAAGATCAGCTTTCTGATGAAAAAATAAATAAAGTACGTGAGTTAAATGTATTGGCTGAAGAACGTGGACAGAACCTGGCACAAATGGCACTTGCCTGGATTTTAAAAGACAAACGAATCAGTTCTGTTATCATTGGCGCAAGCAAACCAGAACAGGTATCGGATTCTATTAAGTGTCTTAACAATTATTCATTTACAGCAGAAGAACTTAACAGGATTAATAAAATATTAAAATAGATCGGAATACGGATGAGCAATAAATTGAACTTCAAATTTAATTGTATAGAGCCGTTTAAAAATTAAAAACATTTTTTATGAATACCCGTCGCAATTTTTTGCAAAAGCTTGCCGCCCCTTTACTTATTTATCCTTTTATTTCAAAGGAAAATATTTTAAATGAAATTCAAGGTGTAAAAAATGAACCCTATGATGGCCCTGTTTTACGGGTAGCCATCATGGGTCTTGGTAGTTATGGTACCCGTGTGGCTGATGCTATGCAAACATGTACAAAAGCAAAACTGGTTGGAGTAATAAGTGGTACACCAGCAAAAATCACAGCATGGCAGACTAAATATAAAATCCCGGAGAAGAATTGTTATAACTATGAAAACTTTGATAACATAAAGAACAACCCGGACATTGATGCGGTTTATATCATTACACCAAATGGATTGCATAAAAGTCAGGCTATAAGAGTAGCCAAAGCAGGTAAACATGTTATCAGCGAAAAACCTATGGCGATTAATGCCAAAGAAGGACAGGAAATGATTGATGCATGTAAGAAAGCGAATGTAAAATTATTAGTAGGGTACCGGATGCACTTTGAACCAAAAACTCTGGAGATTATCCGGATGAGAAAAGAAGGGGAGTTAGGAAAAATTATGTTCTTCCAGGGCTTATGTGGTTTTCGAATTGGCGACCCAACGCAATGGCGGTTGAATAAACAACTAGCCGGTGGCGGTTCAATGATGGATATTGGCATTTATGCAATCAATGGTTCAAGATACATGTTGGGTGAAGAACCAATTTGGGTAGCGGCACAGGAAACAAAAACTGATTTTGTAAAATTCAAAGAAGGCGTTGATGAAACTATTCAGTTTCAATTGGGTTTCCCGGGCGGAGCAGTTGCAAGTTGTTTATCCACCTATGCCATGAACGGGTTAGATAAATTTTACCTGAATGCTGAAAAAGGATTTGCTGAAATGCAACCATCAACGGGATATGGACCCATTATGGGAAGAACACATAAAGGAGAACTTACACAGGAACACAAAACTCATCAAACGGTTCAGATGGATGAAATGGCAGGCATCATCCTGGAAGGTAAACAACCCATAGTACCTGTTGATGGTGAAGAAGGGTTGAAAGATTTAAAAATTATTGATGCGATTTTTGCGGCGGTAAAATCAGGAAAGAGTGTAAAATTGAAATTGTAAATGCTATTCTCTTATATAAATTATTAATATGCTTATTGAAACTTTAAAAATTATTTTCAACCGGGATCTCCTGAAACTAAAAACTGAAATTGAATTATACCGGGATGAAAAAAATCTCTGGCGTACGGACAATGCTATTGCCAATTCCGCGGGAAATCTTTGTTTGCATTTAGTCGGGAACCTGAATACTTATATTGGTAAAGAAATTGGCAATACAAATTATGTGAGGAACAGGGAACTTGAATTTTCGCAAAAAAATGTTGCAAGAACTGAACTTATAAAAAAGATAGAAGAAACAATGGCTGTTGTTAAGGATGCTTTGAGTAAAATGAATGAAGATGAGTTAGAAAAAGAATATCCACTTTTAGTTTTTGATAAAAAAACTTCTGTTGAATATTTTTTAGTTCATCTTACTGGTCATCTTTCTTATCACCTTGGGCAAATAAATTATCACAGAAGGTTGCTTGATAATTAGATGAAATCTATACTTATTTTACTGATAATTAGTTTTTCAATTTCCTGCAATAGTAAGATAGCCAAAATATCCTGGGCTTTTTAATTTGTAACCTTTCCTGGTTCTATAAAAGAAGTGGTATAATAAATTTTCAAATGCTAAGTTGGCTTTAAAAAACAATCAAAATCCTATCGAATTACCGCCATCCACCGGTAACACAATACCGGTAACATATTTTGCACCATCACTGGCTAAATACAATGCAGCGGCACCAATATCTTCCGGCTGACCCATATGTCCCATCGGTGTTCTGCTAAAAACTTTTGCTTTGCGTTCCGGATCGCTGTTCAGGGCTTTATCTGTCATTGCAGAATAAATAAAACCGGGAGCAATGGCATTTACCCGGATTCCTCTTGGTGACAGTTCAACGGCCATCGCTCTTGTCATGCCGTCAATGGCTGATTTACTTGCACTATACGCAATCACTTTTGGCAATCCATATTGCGCTGCCATGGAACTGATGTTGATAATACACCCGCTTTTTTGCTTCAGCATTTGCTTTACTACTTCGCGGCTCATAGAAAATACTGAGCAAAGATTGGTAGTAATTACAGATTGAAATTCTTCATCTGTTGCATCAGTAAATTCCTTTTTCATATTGATGCCGGCGTTGTTTACCAGGATATCAATTTGTCCAAACTCGTTGATGATACTTTCAACGAGGGCCGGTATGGAAGAAAGATTATTTAAGTCGCATGATTTATAAAAACAATTTTCTCCCAATTCTGTTTTGGCTTTTTTCAGTTTTTCTTCATCCCTGCCAACAAGAATTGTTTGAATTCCGTTATGAGTAAATTCTTTTGCTATTCCCAACCCAAGACCTGAGCCACCACCTGTTACAATAGCTACTTTTTTGATTTGCGTATTCATATATAAAATATTTTATAACTAACTTTCCGGGTATATGATCATTTTACTGAAGAAATAATCAGTACGATAAATATATAAATTATAAACCCTATTGCAATCATTTTAATTTCAAAACAGGCCTCCTTATTTTTAAAAAAATAAAATTATCATCATGCTGATGCATCAAACTATGCGCTGGTACGGGCCCAATGACCCGGTGAGTTTATCAGACATTCGCCAGGCAGGCTGCGAAGGCGTAGTAACGGCGCTTCATCAGATACCGGTTGGCGAAATATGGCCTGTTGATGA
>DAIOWB010000299.1:1483-3416 GCA_036758725.1 Lacibacter sp. | reverse complement strand
CGACAAAGAAAATAAACTGGAATATGTGTGGGCTACCAGCTGGGGTGTTAGTACAAGACTCATTGGTGGTTTGGTTATGGCACATAGCGATGACCAGGGATTAATTCTTCCTCCAAAAATTGCACCCTTCCAGGTTGTAATAGTTCCCATTTTTAAAAATGAAGAACAGTTAAATGCTATTTCTGAAAAAGTGAATTTGCTGATCAATGAATTGAAAGCTTTAGGTATTCGGGTGAAATTTGATAACACTGATAATACAAGGCCCGGATGGAAATTTGCTGAATATGAATTGAAAGGTGTACCAGTGCGTTTAGCCATAGGAGGGAGAGACCTTGAAAACAATACTGCTGAAGTTGCCCGAAGAGATGAAAAAACAAAAGCAACAGTTAGTATGGATGGATTGGCAAATCATATTCAACAGTTGCTGGATGAAATACAGCAGAACATGTTTAATAAAGCAAAAGCATACAGAGACAGTCACATTACCAATGTAGATAGCTGGGATGAGTTTGTTGAAACTTTAGAAAAGAAAGGTGGCTTTGTTGCTGCACATTGGGATGGCACTGCAGAAACTGAAGATGAAATAAAAAATAAAACCAAAGCAACTATCCGGTGCATTCCGTTAAATAATAAACAGGAAGAAGGAAAATGTATTTTAACCGGTAACCCATCAAAGGAAAGAGTATTGTTTGCTTTGGCGTATTAAAGTTTGAACCGTCATGTCGACGAAGGAGACATCACCTGAAATTGAAACTGTATAAAATTTGTGAGATTTCTCCTTCGTCGAAATGAAGTATCTCTTCCGATTAATCAGTTTCTAAATTCTGAACCTTGAATATTCCATTCATCATGATATTACTGAATTTTTACTCTGGTATCATTCAATGGCTGGAGAAACATTTGCTTACCTGCCCGAGTAAAGCATTATTGCATATGGAATGCCCGGGTTGTGGGTTACAGAGAGGAATCATTTTTTTAATGAAAGGAGATTTATCTGCAAGCATGCAGGTTTACCCGGCTGCATTACCCATCCTTATTTTATTTGTTTTATTGATTCTTCATTTGATTTTTCGTTTTCAACATGGAGCAAAAATGCTCATATATATGTATATTTTTTGTGCTTTAATTATCATGGCTCATTATATTTACAAAATAATCAACCAAACTATCTTCTAATGGAACAAAATCAACAAAAAGATTATTTATCTCAAACAAATCAACAAATTTTGCCAAGTCTGCCAAATTCAACTGCTGTACTTGTTCTTGGCATTTTGTCAATTGTTGTTTGTTTTATAACCGGAATTATTGCATTGGTAATGGCTAAAAAAGATATTGAACTTTACAATAGTAACCCCGGAATGTATAGTGCAACTTCTTACAGTAATACTAAAACCGGAAGAATCTGTGCCATAATTGGAATTATATTATGGGGGCTGGGAATAATAGCCTATTCCATTTTTATAGCAGTAATAATAGGTACTGTTGGTAAAGAAGGATTCAAATAAATATTAACTAAAACCAATCAAATATATGGATCAGTTAAATCATCCGCTTGAACAACGTCCGCTGCCTAATGCAACAGCCGTGCTGGTACTTGGTATTTTATCCATTGTAACTTGTTTTTGTTATGGTGTATTGGGAATGATTCTCGGTATCATAGCACTTGTACTGGCTTCAAAAGATAAAACATTGTATTTGTCAGCACCAGATTCTTATTCGGCAAACAGTTTTAAGAATTTAAATACCGGCCGAATTTGTGCAATTATTGGAACAGTTTTGTCTGTTCTCTACCTGATTATAATTATTGGTGTAATTGCCATTATTGGTTTTGATGCACTTGGTAATCCTGATGAGATGATGCGAAGGATACAGGAAATGCAGCAACGGTAATGAATATTAAAAAAACCGCTTCAATTGAAGCGGTTTTTTTATT
>DAIOWB010000299.1:0-1383 GCA_036758725.1 Lacibacter sp. | reverse complement strand
CAGCAACGGTAATGAATATTAAAAAAACCGCTTCAATTGAAGCGGTTTTTTTATTCCCTTGTTGCAAGAAAGTTATAATCAGCAATCAACCTTTCAAGAAAAATATCAACTTCAAGATCATTTTCTACCTGCAATACATTTTTAATACGGGCCGCAATACGATGAGCCATTTCATAATTATTTGATTTGTATGATTGGTTAAGAACAGTTTTAATGGTATTAATATCCCGGTCGCTCAGTTTTAAGACCTGTGGAAATAATACTTCGTAATTTTTTTGAGTAATTTCCATGAACACTGTATCATGAATAGAGCTCTGAATTTTTGTGTTTACAATAGCAGTATTAGCTGCCAAATCACCCAGGCGTTGATTTTTTTCTGTTACAGCTATAATAATAATCACAATTACACCAAACACACCTACAACAATCAGTTGAAGCATGATCTGAAAGCCGGGTAATACAAATGAAAATACAAGCGGCCATTCCCAAACTCTGAAGAACCATCTTAATAAATACTGACTTAATGTTGGGTCGCCACCTTCCAAACTCATTACTCTGATGCCCATTGCCATTTTCCCAAGGCTTTGTCCGTGAAAAGAAATTTCACATATAAGATGATAAAGTAACATAGGCAACGAAATAACCAGTATATCAATTCCAATACTGAATTCACCGTTTAATTGTAGTCCATCGTATAAAAAGTATCGCATAAAAACAGCATACATCACCAAAATAATAAGGTCAAGAAAGTAAGCCAGTAACCTTTTATAAAAGGGTGCAATTTCAAATTCAAGCGAAATATTAAAAGGTGTACTTATTTGTACGTTCGACATAGAAGTGTTTGTGCTTGTAAATTAAGGGAATAATTTTTTCTGAAGATGATTGTAATTAAAAATTACTTGTTATTTTCAATTTTCTTCAAAGCACTATGAGAGAAGCACTCTTTATTAAAAAAAATGCGCAGAAATGGAATGAGTACCAATATCTGCAAACTGAAGATCCGGATCAAATGGCCGATCGGTTTATTACCCTATTAGACGATTTATCATATTCAAAAACATTTTACCCTCATAGCAAGGTTACACGTTGGATTAACAGCCTGGCAGTAAGCATTTACCAAACCATTTATCAGAATAAGAAACAACGATTTTCAAGGCTGATTACTTTCTGGCAATATGAATTGCCTTTGCTGTTCAGAAAGTATCATCGTATGTTGCTTTATACTTTTTTAATTTTTGTTTTGTTTTGTTTGATGGCTGTTTTATCATCAATGAAAGATGATGACTTTGTAAAAGGTATTTTAGGAGAACGTTATGTTTCCATGACGGAAGAAAACATTGAAAAAGGAGATCCTTTTGGTGTGTACCGGGATGAAAGCAAATT
>DAIOWB010000298.1:1793-3427 GCA_036758725.1 Lacibacter sp. | reverse complement strand
CTTTCAAAAGATGAGATTTGATTTACATAACAATTTATTAAATCAATATCCATGATAACTGAAATAGCTCTTTTAAAAATAAGACCGGGACAATCGGCAGCATTTGAAGCAGCTTTTACAAATGCCCAGCCTATAATTGAGTCGATGAATGGATATATACAGCACGAATTGCAGCAATGTCTTGAAGAAGTTGATAAATACATGCTGGTAGTTCGCTGGAAAACAGTAGAGGACCACACAATAGGTTTCAGACAAAGTGAAAGTTATAAAGAATGGAAAAAATTATTACATCATTTTTACGACCCGTTCCCGGTTGTTGAACATTATAAACGAATTTTTTAAACTTTTTTATGAATAAACAGGAATATACAATAACGGTTTATACAGAAAATCAAATTGGTTTGCTGAACCGTATCGCCATTATTTTTTCAAGAAGAAAAATTAATGTAGAAAGTTTGAATACTTCTCCTTCAGAAGTGGATAGTGTGCATCGTTTCACTATCGTCATTAATGAAACAGAAGATGTAGTACGCAAACTTTGCCGCCAGATTGAAAAACAGGTGGAAGTATTAAAAGCCTATTACAACACCAATGAAGAAATTATCTGGCAGGAGCTTGCTTTATATAAAGTGCCTACTGATATAATTGCTGAAGAAGTAAAAGTAGAGCGGTTGTTAAGCCAGTTTGGAGCAAAAGCAGTAGTGATAAGAAAAGATTACACGGTGTTTGAAGTAAGTGGACAGCGTGAAGAAACGGATGCATTCATTAAAGTATTAGAACCTTTTGGATTAATAGAATTCGTTCGCAGTGCAAGAGTGGCAATTATTAAAGACAGTGACGGTTTCCACAAAAAATTAAAATCATTTGAATACAAGGAACCGGGTGAGAATGTAGTGGAGAATGAGTATCTCGATAAAAACCAGGAAGTGTTTAGTATGTAAATCAATTTGGAATTTTCAATTAATATAAAAAACAAAATTTTAAAAGTTAAAAACAAATACAATGGCAAAATTAAATTTCGGCGGCACAACAGAAAACGTTGTAACCCGTGAAGAATTTCCTCTCGCAAAAGCTCAGGAAGTACTGGCAAATGAAACTGTAGCCGTAATTGGCTATGGTGTACAGGGCCCAGGACAGGCACTCAATCAAAAAGATAATGGCATCAATGTAATAGTTGGTCAGCGTAAAGATTCAAAGACATGGGATAAAGCTATCCGTGATGGTTTTGTACCCGGCGAAACTTTGTTTGAAATTGAAGAAGCACTGCAACGCGGTACCATCATCTGCTATTTATTAAGCGATGCAGCACAAATTGCATTGTGGCCAACGGTGAAAAAACATTTAACTCCCGGCAAAGCATTATATTTTTCACATGGCTTTGGTATTACATTCAATGAACAAACCGGAATTATTCCGCCAAAAGATGTGGATGTGTTTTTGGTTGCACCAAAAGGAAGCGGTACATCACTACGCAGAATGTTTTTACAGGGGCGTGGGTTAAACAGTTCTTACGCAATTTTCCAGGATGCAACAGGTAAAGCATTTGACAGGGTAATTGCGCTTGGTATTGCAGTAGGCAGTGGTTATTTGTTTGAAACAGATTTCAAAAAAGAAGTTTTTTCTGATTTAACAGG
>DAIOWB010000298.1:0-1693 GCA_036758725.1 Lacibacter sp. | reverse complement strand
GAAAAATTAGAAGTTGAGTTAAAAGAATTACGTGAAAGCGAATTATGGCAAGCTGGCAAAACGGTAAGAAGTTTAAGACCGGAAAATCAAACCCCTGCCCCTGAAGGGGAAATAAAGAAGGTTTCTAAATTAGAAACTGTATAAATAATCAATGTTATCAAATGAAAGAATCGTTTTCAAATAATCAAACTCTTCAAAGCCCTCCGCCATTTGGCGGAGCGGGGGGGTTAGATTTCACAGGGGCAGCATCACGGTTAAAAAAAATCGTAACAAAAACTCCTTTGCAACGCAACCATCATCTTTCAAAAAAATATGATTGTAATATTTTTCTGAAACGGGAAGATTTACAGGTAGTGAGAAGTTACAAATTACGTGGCGCCTATAATATGATGAGCAGTCTTCCGCAAGAACAATTAGAAAAAGGTGTTGTTTGTGCAAGTGCCGGTAATCATGCGCAGGGGTTTGCGTATAGTTGTAAAAACCTGAATGTAAAAGGTGTGATCTTTATGCCGGTGATTACGCCTAATCAGAAAATCAAACAGACAAAAATGTTTGGTGAAGATTATATTGAAGTAAAACTGGTAGGTGATACTTACGATGATTGTGCCATAGCAGCAAAAAAATATACCGAAGAAAACGCCATGACATTCATCCCTCCGTTTGATGATTATAAAATTATAGAAGGGCAGGGAACAGTTGCAGTTGAAATTCTGGAAGAGTTAAGCTATGTGGATTATTTATTTGTACCTGTAGGTGGTGGCGGACTCAGTGCAGGAGTTGGTTCTTATTTCAAAACTTATTCTCCAAAAACAAAAATTATAGGGATTGAACCAGAAGGTGCCCCGGCTATGTTTGAAGCATTAAAGAATGGTTATCCTGTTACATTGGAAAATATAGACCGTTTTGTAGATGGTGCAGCAGTAAAAAGAGTAGGTGATATAACTTTCTCAATCTGTAAAGATGTGCTGGATGATATGCACCTGGTGCCGGAAGGAAAAGTATGTTCAACGATTTTGAATTTATACAATGAAGACGCCATTGTAGTTGAGCCGGCAGGTGCATTATCTATTGCTGCGCTAGATGACTATGCCAGTGAAATAAAATGGAAGACCGTAGTATGTATTGTGAGCGGCAGTAATAATGATATTGACCGCATGCAGGAAATCAAAGAAAGGAGCCTGCAGTATGAAGGACTCAAACATTATTTCCTCATCAACTTTGCACAACGCCCCGGTGCTTTAAAAGAATTTGTAAACAATGTGCTTGGACCAACGGATGATATCACCCGTTTTGAATACATGCAGAAAAATAATAAAGAAGCAGGTCCTGCATTGGTTGGTGTAGAGTTGCAGAGCCGCGAAGATTATAATACTCTTCTGAATAATCTGAATAAATACCATATAGGTTATACCGAACTGAGTAAGGATAATACCTTGTTTAGCTACCTTGTTTAAATTCGCTTTTTATTTTTTCTTGTAATCAATTTTACAACTTCAAGAATTGTAACCATTATCAAAGCTCCTGAAACAGAAGAAATAAAATGCCTGTAACCCGGAAATTCAAAACTAAATACTTCCTGCAATGATGGGACAAAAATTACCAGTACCAGCATTGTAAAAGCAACCAGCAGAATGGCAATTACTGTAATATTCCTTTCTGCAATTACTGACAGTACAGTTCTTGTTTTGGAAAG
>DAIOWB010000297.1:0-3427 GCA_036758725.1 Lacibacter sp. | reverse complement strand
CATTAAAATCTTTAATCAATTGCTCATGAAATTTTTTATTATTCCATCCTTCAGTTAAACTGATTTTGCCTGCTGTATAACACATACTGCAAAAAATGTTGTGCTTTTGAAGAGTGGGCCAATCTTTAGGTGCAATTAAATCAATGGCAGAAAAGCCCAGTTTTTTTACAATCACACATAATTCTTCTAACGATAGAAAATCATACGTCCATGCGCAAACAGAGTGGTTGATATTCCCTTTTAATTTATAGTCCACTTCTTCAAATTGTTCAATACCGGTAAATAGTTTTCCCGTTGTTACAGCTACTGACCCGAGAGCCAGGTTTTTGATCATATTTCTTCTGTTAGAAGTATCCATTGTAAAAAGAAAGTTAGTTCGTTGTTTATTTTATTACATCAGCCGCAACCTTTTCATCTTTAAACAAGAATGCAAAAATCACAAATACCACTGCTGCAATGGCTGATGGTATAAGCCAGATCATTTTATAATTAAACGTTCCATCGGCAAGTTTATACATATCAGTAATCATACCAGCAATTGCAAAACCGATGAGCATGCCTATGCCATAAGTGGCAAGTGTTATTAAACCCTGTGCAGCACTTTTATATTGTTCACCTGCTTTTGAGTTGGTATAAATCTGTCCTGAAACAAAAAAGAAATCATAACAAATACCGTGCAAGGCAATACCTATCAGCAACATAAAGCTGAGCGAATCTGCATTTCCATAAGCAAACAGCACATATCTTATTGCCCAGGCAAGCATACCAACTAATATTGTTTTCTTAAAACCATACTTAGTAAAGAAAACAGGTAACAGCAACAGGAACAACACTTCTGAAATTTGACCAATAGTCATTTTACCTGTAGGATTTTCCATTCCAATGGTTGATAAAAAAAGATTTGCATTCTGATAATAAAAAGCAAGAGGAATACAAATGAGGATGGAGGAAATAAAGAATACCAGAAAATTTCTATCTTTTAAAAGCTTCAGCGCATCCAAACCTAATATTTGTTTAACCGATACTTTTTCACCCTTTGCTTTTGGTGGCGTTTTAGGAAGTGTAAAACTAAAAATGCCTAATACAAATGCAGCAATTCCTGAAAGCAGGAATGTATTTTTCAACAAACCATCTTTTGTGCTTTGTTCATTATCCCAATGGAAAAGGTAACTAATTAATAAACCCGCTACAATCCAACCAATGGTTCCAAAAACACGAATGGGGGAGAATTCTTTTTCAGGATTTGACATTTGATTAAACGATACTGAATTTACCAGCGCAAGCGTAGGCATATACAAAATCATATAAATAAGTACATAGGGATAAAACACAGAAATATCAGTAGCTGAATACATTAAATACATAAGCCCGGCACCTAATAAATGTAAAACACCTAATATTTTTTCGGCATTAATATAACGGTCGGCAATGAGGCCAATGATAAACGGAGCAATAATAGCTCCCCAAGATTGTGTTGAAAATACTCTGCCGGTTTCTGCACCGGTTGCAGCAAGATTGCTGTTTAAGAAAGTTCCTAAAGTCACAAACCATCCTCCCCAAATAAAAAATTCTAAAAACATCATGAATGATAACTGAAAACGAGTGGTAGATGACATGCGATCGGTTTTAATAGTTGGTTAAAGAGAAAATTAAATTTAAGTGTTTTATTCATTCAGTCATGATAAAAAATGATAAGCGTTTTTACATACCAATGTTCACATTATAATAAAATCAATTTTTGTATTTTAATTTTACTGTTATCTTTAAGACTGATAAATCAATTGCTTGTTATGGGAGAATTCCAGGTAAAAGTGCAGCCAAAAAGTTACGATGTAGTTATAGTTGGTTCAGGTGCAGGAGGGGGCATGGCTGCATATGTATTAAGTAAAGCAGGATTAAAAGTCTGTTTACTTGAGGCAGGCGCCATGTACGATCCGCAAAAGAACATCACACAATTAAAAAATCCTTGGGAAAGTAAACGAAGAGGCGCCTCTACCAAATTTCGCCCTTTTGGTGATTTTGATGCCTGCTATTATGGTTGGGATATAGAAGGAGAGCCTTATACAAAAGCTGCAGGAACAAAATGGGATTGGTGGCGTGCAAGAATGCTGGGTGGCAGAACCAATCATTGGGGAAGAATTTCTTTACGCTTTGGACCCAAAGATTTTAAACGCAGAAGTATAGATGGTTTGGGTGATGACTGGCCAATAGGTTATGAAGACATCAAACCTTTTTACGATCGTATTGATAAACTCATTGGCATTTTTGGAACCAATGAAGGTTTAGAAAACGACCCCGATGGCTTTTTTCTTCCCCCACCAAAGCCACGGCTGCATGAACTCATGATTAAAAATGCTGCAACTACTTCGGGTGTAAGAGTGATCCCATCCAGATTATCTATTCTTACAAAGCAAATTGAAAGTACAACCGACAGAGGTGCATGTTTCTTCTGCGGACAATGTAACCGCAATTGCAGTATTGCCAAAGCAGATTTCTCATCAACCAATGTATTAATATACCCGGCATTAAAAACAGGTAATGTTGATATCATTGCTAATGCCATGGCAAGAGAAGTATTAACCAATAAAGATGGTCTTGCAACCGGTGTGAGTTATGTGAACAAAGATGATATGCAGGAATACCAGGTAAATGGAAAAGTGGTAATTGTTGCTGCAAGTGCATGTGAAAGCTCAAGGTTGTTGCTCAATTCAAAATCACCACGTCATCCCAATGGGTTGGCAAATAGCAGCAATGTAGTTGGCAAATATTTACATGATAGTACAGGAGCAGCAATGGGTGGTGTGTTACCACAATTATACGGTCGAAAAAAATATAACGAAGATGGAGTAGGTGGAATGCACATCTATAGTCCATGGTGGCTGGATAATAAGAAACTCGATTTTCCCAGAGGATATCATATTGAATACTGGGGAGGAATGAGCCAGCCTGCTTATGGTTTTGGCTGGGATATACAAACTTCAAATGGCAAATATGCTGTAGCAGGAAAAAAGAAAGAAGCAGGTGGTTATGGCGCTTCATTAAAAGAAGATTACCGGTACTTCTATGGTGCCGGTGTTGGAATGGCAGGAAGAGGTGAAGCCATTGCTCTTGAAAGTAATCTTTGTGAAATTGATCCGGATGTAGTTGATAAATATGGCATTCCTGTTTTACGTTTCAATGTAAAGTGGAGTGAGCATGAAATTAACCAGGCAAAGCACATGAAAGAAACCTTCCGTGAAATTATGCACAACATGGGCGCTGTAATAACATGGGGCAATGATGGTGCTGAAAATGATTATGGTTTAGAAGCACCGGGAAGAATTATACATGAAGCAGGTACGGTACGCATGGGTAATGATCCAAAGAAAAGTGCATTGAATAAATTTAACCAGGCACATGATTGTAAAAATTTATTTGTGGTTGATGG
>DAIOWB010000296.1:1717-3437 GCA_036758725.1 Lacibacter sp. | reverse complement strand
GTAGAAAATTTTGATCCCATGGGTGTGCATACAGGCGACAGCATAACTGTTGCTCCTGCCATGACACTCAGCGACACGGCTTTCCAGAACATGCGGAACATGGCCATAAAGATGATGCGGAACCTCGGCAACTTTGCCGGTGGTTGTAACGTACAGTTTGCCCTGAATCCTGAAACAGAAGAAATTATTACTGTTGAAATTAATCCGAGAGTGAGTCGTTCATCAGCACTGGCAAGTAAAGCTACCGGTTATCCTATTGCAAAAATTGCTGCCAAGCTTGCTATTGGTTATAACCTGGATGAATTGAAAAACCAGATCACACAAACTACTTCTGCGTATTTTGAACCAGCGCTGGATTATGTTATTGTAAAAATGCCACGCTGGAACTTTGATAAGTTTAAAGGAGCCGATGACCGCTTAGGTTTACAAATGAAAAGCGTAGGTGAGGTAATGAGTATTGGAAGAAGCTTTAACGAGGCAATTCAAAAAGCTTGTCAGAGTTTAGAAAACAATGCTGTTGGTTTAGGTTACTACGGACAAAGTGTAAAACATGCTGAAGAGTTGATTGAATACATTAAAGTACCGAAGTGGGACCGCATCTTCCGTATTAAGGATGCATTAATGGCCGGTGTAAGTGTGAAGACGATTGTTGAAGCAACAAAAATTGACCGTTGGTTTATTTACCAGATCCAGGATATTGTAAACATGGAAAAAGAATTAGCCAAGCATGATATGCAAAGCTTGCCCAAAGATTTGCTACGGGAAGCAAAGCGCATGGGTTTTGGTGATGAACAGATATGCCGCATCATGAAAGAAGATGCAAGTGAAGATGCATTATATGAAAAGCGAAAAGCCTGGGGTATTACCAGAGTATATAAAATGGTAGATACCTGTAGTGCCGAGTTTGAAGCAAAGACGCCTTATTATTATAGTACGTTTGAGTAATAGCCTCACCCCTCATTCCCCTCTCCGGTATAGAGGGGACGGTACAGTAATACCATTGTGATCTTTTGTAACTACCACTTCAACAAAATAAAAATAATGAGCAAAAAATAATCCATTTTTACTTTGCTCCTTTGCTTCTTTGCGTGAAATGTATTTTATCTTTTTTAGATACCTTCATTGAATGATCAAAAATCTCAAAGCACTTTTATTTGGTTTAACCATTGCACTCATTCTCTGCGAAATTGTTTTGCGGATTTATAACCCACTTGCAACTTATACCAAACAGGGAAAACTTTTGTTACCTGCCAATCAGAAAACTGTTTTTGAAAATAAATGGATCAGCCAATTAGATAAGCAGATTTATTATTCAAGGAATTCATTAGGGTTTCGTGGAATGGAGCCAACAGATAGCATTTCAAAACTTAATTCCATTATTTGCATTGGAGGCAGTACTACTGAATGCCGTTTTCTCAGCGATTGTGATACATGGCCTGCCCTGCTTGGGGAAAAATTAAAAGATTCTATTCCTGATCTGTGGATTAACAATGCTGGCATTGATGGGCATTCAACTTTTGGTCATTTGCATTTACTCAAAGAATATGTATTGAAGTTAAAACCAAAATATGTGTTGTTATTAACCGGAGTAAATGATGTGGAAACAGAAAAGCCTGAGAGCTTTGATTTGATGAATGACAGCAGGATTCATTTTACTTCCTTTAAACAGTTTTTTAAATCGGTACTCAATAAAACAGAAATTGGTTCAACAGTTTTTCAA
>DAIOWB010000296.1:0-1617 GCA_036758725.1 Lacibacter sp. | reverse complement strand
CAACCGGAACAAAAATGGATCTGAAATATTATACAGCTGATGACCATATTAAAAACAACATTTTGCAGGACGAAGTTTTGGAACAATACAACAATGTTGTCCGTTCCTTTCAAAATCAAACAACCGTAATTGATTTATCGAAACTGATGCCAAAGAATACGGATTATTATTACGACTTTATTCACTTCAATAAAAAAGGATCGGTAAAAGTTGCTGAGTTGCTGAGCACTGAGTTGAAAAAGATTATTAAACTAAGATAGAAACACGTCTGCCCGACTTTTTGCATTCAGGCGGGGACAACACAGATCAATTCTGATCTGCACTGATTAAAACCCGTTTTCATCAGCAAGAACCAGCGTCATCAGCGTTTCAATCCAAAAACATTTATTTTGCACTCATGTACATTCTCGGCATTTCTGCTTATTATCATGATTCTGCTGCTGCTATTTTAAAAGACGGTGAGATCATTGCCGCTGCACAGGAAGAACGTTTCAGCAGAAAAAAACATGATGCCGGTTTTCCATCTAAAGCAATTGCATATTGTTTACAAGAAGCAGGTGTACAATTTGACGAACTGGAAACCATTGTTTTTTACGATAAACCGTTACTGAAGTTTGAACGATTGCTTGAAACCTATTACGCCTTTGCACCAAAAGGTATTGCATCTTTTATGATGGCTATGCCCATCTGGCTCAATGAAAAGTTGTTTTTAAAAAAAATCATCAGGGAAGAATTAAAAAAAATACAGGACTTTGATAAAAAGAAATTAAAGCTGTTGTTTCCTGAGCATCATCTCAGTCATGCTGCTTCTGCTTTTTATCCTTCCCCTTTTGAAGAAGCAGCCATCCTAACTATTGATGGTGTGGGCGAGTGGGCAACAACAACTATTTGCAAGGGCAAGGGTAATCAGATAGAAATCATCAAGCAACTCAATTTTCCGCATTCTATTGGCTTGTTATATTCCGCTTTCACTTATTACCTCGGTTTTAAAGTTAACAGCGGTGAATATAAATTGATGGGACTTGCACCCTATGGCGATCCTTCATCAACTCAAACAAAAGAATTTATCAATATTATAAAAACCAAACTGGTTACTGTTTTTGAAGATGGTTCCGTTTTTCTTAATCAGTATTATTTTAACTATGCCGTAGGATTACGCATGGCAAAAGATGATGCTTTTAAACAATTGTTTGGTTTCAAAAGAAAAGAACCTGAAGAAGAATTACAGCAGCATCATTGCAACCTGGCTTTGGCCATTCAAAATGTAACAGAAGAAATTGTACTAAAGCTTGCTAAGCATGCTAAAGAATTAACAGGATGCAAAAACATTTGCCTTTCTGGTGGTGTGGCATTAAACTGTGTGGCCAATGGCAAACTGCAGAATGAACATTTATTTGATGACATGTTTATTCAACCTGCAAGTGGTGATGCCGGCGGATCAGTTGGAGCTGCATTGGCTGCTCATTATATTTATTTTGAAAAAGAAAGAATAATTACAAAGGAGATGGATGCCATGAAGGGTTCCTATCTCGGTCCTTCTTTTACAACAGAAGAAATTCAAACAACAGCCGATTCATTTAATGCAGGCTATCAGCGATATGAAAACAGCAACTCGTT
>DAIOWB010000295.1:0-3439 GCA_036758725.1 Lacibacter sp. | reverse complement strand
CTCAAAAAAACAAAAGCCGCTTGTGAAAGCAGCTTTTGTTGGCCTACCTGGATTCGAACCAAGACAAACAGAACCAAAATCTGTCGTACTACCATTATACTATAGGCCAATCTCCCTTACGGGGTTGCAAAAATAAGGTGCTTGGGCAGATGAACCAAAATTTTCTCAATGCCTAAGCATTATCTTCTCTTTCTTTCAATTCTCTAATTTTATCCAGTGCTCCTGCAACCACATCGCACATGATGGTATAAAGAGCACCATCAACAGGATGGGCATAAATATATTCCAATGCTTCATTTTCGTTGGCAATCACTTTTGTTGGAACTTTTGGATTTACCTTTTCAATTCCTTCTTTCAACAGTTGAATAATTTCTTCAGCTGTTCTGCCTCTCAGGTTCTTATCACAACGGATAATAATTTCATCAAAATAATTAGCACTGATTTCACCCAGTTCCCTGATGTCTTCATCTCTTCTGTCGCCTGTGCCACTAATAACACCAATCTTGGTTTTATAATCAAGTTTGCTTACAAAATCACACAATAACTTAAGCCCATGCGGATTGTGAGCAAAATCTGCAAGGAAAGTGTAGTTTTTAAAATGAAAGAAATTCAATCGTCCGGGTGTTAAACTTTCTCCGGGTATAAAAGTGAGTAATCCCTGCCTGATGTCTTCAATAGTAATATCTCTGTATAAATAGGTTGCCAGTACTGCCGGCAAACAATTGGCAATATTATGAACTGCTTTTCCCTCGTAGGTTAAAGGAACATCTTTTGCAAGCATCACTCTTATTTTCCAGTTTCCTTTCATAATGCTGATATACCCGTTTTCATATACTGTTGCCAATCCACCTTTTGCACAATGATCCTTTATACGTGGATTGTTTTCATCCATACTAAACAAAGCCACATTACAATTCAGGTTTTCTTTCATCTTATACACTAAATCATCTTCAGCATTTAAAATGGTATAGCCATGCGGAAATACAGTTTCAGGAACAACTGCTTTTACTTTGGCCATTTGTTCTAGGTTATAAATGCCTCCTAAACCAATATGATCGGCTGCTACATTGGTAACTATTGCCACATCGCAATTTTGGAAAGCTAAGCCCGCTTTTAATATGCCACCTCTTGCACATTCCAGTACGGCAAAATCAACCGTAGGGTCTTTTAAAACAAAGGTTGATGAAACCGGTCCGGTGCAATCTCCTTTCATCATCATCTGGTTTTGGATATATACACCATCACTGGTGGTATAGCCTACTTTTTTACCTGCACTTTTAGCAATATGTGCCGTTAAACGGGTAGTTGTTGTTTTGCCGTTTGTACCTGTTATTGCAATAATGGGAATACGTCCCTCACTGCCTTTTGGAAATAGCATATCAATAACCGGTTCAGCTACATTTCTTGGTAATCCTTCAGCAGGATCAATATGCATTCTAAAACCGGGTGCTGCATTTACTTCTAAAATAGCTCCGCCATTTTCTGTTACAGGAGTTCGTAAATCAGTAGCCATAATATCAATGCCACATATATCCAGGCCAATGATTTTACTAATGCGTTCACACATAAAAATATTGGCAGGATGTACTTCATCAGTAACATCAGTAGACGTTCCGCCAGTAGAAAGATTGGCAGTAGTTTTTAATAATACCAGTTCATCTTTTGCAGGTATAGTTTCAAGGGTATAACCTTTATCTTCCAGCATCTTCATGGTACTTCCATCAACCGTAATTTGTGTGAGCACTTTTTCATGGCCGTAACCACGTCTTGGATCTTTGTTTGTTTCATCAATTAACCATTGTATTGTGTTTTTTCCATCGCCCACAACACTTGCAGGCGTACGTAATGCTGCACAAATAAATTTGTGATTAATAACCAGAATTCTGAAATCAAACCCCGTAATAAACTTTTCTACAATCACACTACGGCTATAAACTTTAGCTGCTTCAAATGCTTTAAGTGCCTGCTCCCTGTTTGTAATATTTGTAGTATTGCCCTTACCATGATTACCATCTATTGGTTTAATGACCAATGGATATTTGAATTTTGCTAATGCTTCATCTAACCCTTCTTCAGTACGCACTACGGTTCCTCTTGGTACAGGTATTTCTGCCGCTTCAAGTAGCATTTTTGTTTCTTCTTTATCTGATGCAATATCAACAGCAATGTTTGAAGTAGTTGAAGCAATGGTTGCCCGTATTCTTTTTTGATGAACTCCGTAACCAAGTTGAACCAGGCTTTGTTTATTTAAACGTATGTATGGAATATTTCTTTTCAATGCTTCATCAACTATACAACCGGTGGAAGGCCCAAGCCTTGTATCTTCTCTGATCTCTCTCAGTTTTTGAATGTCTTCATCCAATGAAAATTCAGAACCATTTGCAAGGGCTTCAACTATTCTTACTGCAGCACGTGCAGCATATACACCGGCATCTTCTTCCAGGTAAGTAAACACAACATAATACACACCTTCTTTTTCATTGGCTCCTCTTGTGCGTCCAAATCCGGTTTCCATACCTGCCATTGTTTGCAGTTCAAGAGCAACATGTTCAATTACATGTCCCATCCATGTTCCTTCATCAACACGTTGAAAAAATCCACCACGTTTTCCAACACTGCAACGATGCTCAATCATAGTAGGGAAATGTTGTTCCAGCCGTTCACGAAAACCCGGAATGGTATTCGTAGGGCGTTGCTCCATTTCTTCAAGATCGAGTTTCATTTGTATGAGTTTGGGACGTCGTACACTCCAGTAATTAGGTCCTTTAAGAACCTTAAGTTCAAGAATTTTCATGTGTTCAAAATTTTGTGCTGCCAAATCCGAATATATCGAAATTTCTCTGATGAAGAAAACGGATATTTTATACTACCGGCTGCATATCATTTGGCATCCCGGTTGCGCCTGCCACGCAACAAAGTGGCTGCGTGGACGCAATCACTTTATCGTTTGTACAAAAAGCAGCAGCGGTTTCAAATTCATAACTTATTTGTTATTCAATTACTTTTTAGAGGCATTTATCAAATTACTCTGGAATATATTTCCCTTATTTTTGTTGTCAATCACAAATTATTTGCATTGCAGTATCCCAAAGGAAAATTGATAGCAATAGGCGGAGCAGAAAACAAAGGAAGTGATCCCGAAGCCGGTGAAATACATCGTAATAATCTCAACTTTATTGAATTAGGCATTCTCAGGCGGGTTGTTGAAGAAGCCGGGGGTGTACATGCCCGTATTGAAGTGATTACCACTGCATCTACCATTCCGTATGAAGTAGGTGAAAATTATCTGAATGCATTTGGTAAAATTGGTTGTACCAATATTGGTGTAATGCATATCCGTAACAGGCAGGATACTCAAAATGCAGACTACCTCGATCGTATCAGAAAGAGTAATGCTGTGATGTTCTCAGGCGGCAACCAGTTACGTTTAAGTGTTACT
>DAIOWB010000294.1:0-3491 GCA_036758725.1 Lacibacter sp. | reverse complement strand
CCCGCTTTATAAACATCAGCTCTAACATACACATTGTTGTCGTCACTGCTTAATCCAATTTTCACAATATCAAAATGATCATTCTGTTGCAACAGGTATTTATATTTTGTTTCATCAATCTTTACTGCCAGTGCTTCTGTAAGGTTGCTATAAATAATATACAAGTCGCTTATCTTTTGAATAACCACACTGTAGGAAGCAATGTTTTCTCCACCATAAGGTATAACAGCTACACTGTCGTTAACCATTTTATAAGGTAACCCTGAAATGCTGAGCAGTTTCTGCAATTCAGGCACAGCCTGCTTTACAGCTGGTTTTGGTTTGGGTTGGGCAAAAGAAATACCTGCCGTAAACAGTAAGCAACATATTGACAAAAAGTATTTCATTATTTATTATTGATTTATTAAGTGAAGGTTTTTAGAAAACAATTCAACCGGTCCTTTAAAAGATTTATCGCTCATTTCAAATACAGTACAGGCGGTTGTTTTATTTTTCCTGAATGTATACAACATCACCACACATTTCTTTTTGTTTTGATAATAATTACCTATTGCTAAAGTGCTTGCCCATCCATCCCAAAGTTGTTCCTTCATTATCTTAAGTGGCTTTTTATTTGCTTTGGCTAATCGCTTTACAACCTGTTCATTCCATTGACTGATTATATCTTTCATTACATCTTCTTTTGCAGGCAGGCTTTTGTATAATGTAATTGTACAGAAGCTGGTGTCACTATTGGCAAGGTGAAACTGAACTCTTGATGGCAATTCACTTTTGGTGAAAAACTCAGGTGGTTTGTAAGTGAATACATCAAAGCTGTCAGTTTGTGCAGAACCATTTATTGATGCAAAAATGATCATCATTATTAAAAATTCTTTTTTCACTTTTTTACTGTTTTATTTCAAATTTGAAAAGCAAAAATGATTTTGTTTATGAGTAACAACATTGTACTTGTGGTGTTGTTATTTTAAAAGAAACGGGTACTCTTGTTTTACTATTCAATAGATGCAGATAGCGGGTTGAAGTATCCATCGGTAGTACAGATCATTGTAGTAGTTCCGGGATAGCCATTCAGAAATCCATTTGCATTACTAAAAGTGATTGTTTTTTGACCAAGGGTGGGGTGCAGATTGCCATTTTGGTCTCTAAATTCTAAGGTAACAGTCACTCCTTCAATTTTCCATGCATCCAGTTGAAAATTGGCGTGATACCATACACGACAACGTATTCCTGTAGTTTGCAAAACATCTAAACTGATATCATTCTTACTTAATGTCCATTTTTTTTCTAATCCAAACTCTGTATTGGAATTGCTTTTCATTTCGTTTTTCAAGTTCTCCTGTGTAAAAAAGGCATATTCCATTCCCGAACCTCTTACTCCGAGGGAAACCCATACGTTTGACGGATATTCTTTATTGTCATTGCCTGTTCTGATACTAGCCTTTACAGCGGTTAAACTATATACTAGGGTGTTTTGAGTACCTGTAGTAGTGCTTTTATTAGTAGAAGCTGGTGCTGGTGCAGGTGCAGGTGGCGCTGGAGGAACAGTTTTAATAATTCCTTTTTGTTTTACCGGAGCTGTGGGTTTCTGTATAATTTGTGCGTATGAAATACTTATTACAAAAACCGAAAGAAAAGAAATGAATAATAATTTTTTCATGATGATTTATTTTAAGTTGTAAAAATGAACTGTTAGAAATTGTTATCCTATCCCATAAAAACAGGATATTTTTTAAAAACAAAAAAATCATGGAAAAGGGGGAGAGAATTGGACTTGAGATGATCTTTATTTGTATTATGCCTGATAATCTTTATTTTAAAGTATGCGAAAAAGTATAAACATATTCCTTCTCTTTATTTTATCAATTCAGCTTTGTGCACAAAACACAACTACTACAGATAGTTTATTAAAATTAATACCACTCGCTAAAGAAGATACCAATGCGGTATACCTGTATATTAATATTGGTAAAACTTATGAAAATAATGATCCTTCAAAGGCCAGAACTTATTACATGAAAGCTGGTGATTTGAGTAAAAAATTAAAGTTTGATGCAGGTATAATTAAATACTATTTCAATTACAGCAGTACGTTTATGGTAGAAGGTAAATATGATTCTATGATTTTTTATAATCAACAGGCACATACTTTAGCACTACATAATAACGACTCTTTAAACATTGGACTTGCATTATTTAATATGGGTATTGCATACAGAGAGATGGCAAACTATGAAAAAGCAATTGAATTTTGCCTGGCTGGCAGGTTGATAATAGAAACAAAAGGAAATAAGCTGGTAGAAGCTCAAATGAACGATGCACTGCAGATTCTTTATAATGCACGCACAGAATATGAAAAGGCTATTTTGTTTGGAGAAAAAGCCGTTTCACTGGCAAGAGAATTGAAAATGAAAAATTTTCTTGCACAGGCGTTAATTAATTTATCAATGTCATACTTGCAAATAAATGAATTAAAGAAAGGAGAAGCGGTTTTAAAAGAGGCCTTACAAATATCGAACGAACTGGGCGACCTGCGCATTGAAGCTGTTTCAACTCAAAATTTGGCTGAAGTGTTATTGAAAAAGAAGGATTATGCTCAAATGGAAAGTTATCTGAGACGAAGTTTGCAGTTATATAAACAAATAGGATCACTAGATGGAGAAGCTACAACACACCGGGCTTTAGCTGTTTGTTTTTTGCAGCAAAAAAAGTTTGTGGAAGCAAAAGAATATGTTGAAATGGGATTAGCCATCAGCAAAAAAAATAATTATAAACGAGAGGAGGCTTTCGGTTTAAGGGTGCTTTCATCCATTTATTATGCAATGAAGGATGTAGAAAATGGTGAAAAATACGACCGTGAGAGTTATACCATTCTTGAGTTAATGATTAAAGATGTGTTATCACAACAATCCTCAAACCTTGAAAAAAAATATGAAACACAAAAAAAAGAAGCAGTAATAAAACAACTGGAAGCTGAAAAAAAAATACAGGATATCTCTATTAGGCAAAAAAATACAATTAATTATTTTTTAATTGCAGGGGCTTTCACCATACTGATTATTTCATTACTCTCTTACCGTACTTATCGTCAAAAACAAACACTTCAACAACAACGCATCAACGAACTGGAAACACAACAACAACTCACGGCTACAGAAGCTGTACTTAAAGGTGAGGAACAGGAACGTACTCGTCTTGCAAAGGATCTGCATGATGGCTTGGGTGGAATGTTATCAGGAATAAAATATTCATTTAATACTATGAAAGGAAATTTGATCATGACGCCTGAAAACCAACAGGCTTTTGAACGCAGCATGGATATGCTGGACAGTTCAATTAAAGAAATGCGAAGGGTTGCACATAATATGATGCCGGAAGCGCTTGTGAAGTTTGGATTAGATACAGCATTAAAAGATTTTTGTAACGATATAAATCAAACCGGTGCTTTAAATGTAACCTATCAATCAATAGGAATGAATAATGTAATGATTGAT
>DAIOWB010000293.1:0-3498 GCA_036758725.1 Lacibacter sp. | reverse complement strand
ATTTGTTCAACATTGTTCTGATGTTGAAATACAATTTCAGTGGAAGAAATTTTCTTTTCTATTTTTTGAAGTACAAGTTTGTTGCTTTCATGAAAACCCCAGTTAAATAAATTATTTGCAGTTATAGTCAATTCGCTCAGCTTTTCGGTAGAGCAAATAATAATATCGGCTGCAGAAAATAATTTTAATTTTTCATCGAGTTTCTGTTGTTTATCGGTAAAGCCTTCATCATGTGCTTCTCCAATGTTTGTAAGAATTCCAATAGTGGGTTGTATTATCTGCTGAAGTTTTTCCATTTCACCTGTATGTGAAATGCCTGCTTCAAATATTCCCATTGTATGATCTTCTTTTATTTGCCATACACTTAATGGTACTCCAACCTGTGAGTTATAACTCTTCGGACTTCTTACAATATGATATTGATCTGATAATAATTGATTCAGCCATTCTTTTACAATGGTTTTGCCATTGCTTCCGGTAATACCAATTACAGGTAATTTAAATTGAGAACGGTGCCAGGCTGCTAATTTTTGTAATGCTTCAAGCGTATCATTTACAAAAAGAAAGTTTGCATCAACAAAATCAGTTGTTGCAATTTTCTTTTGAATTACAAAATTTCTAACTCCTTTATTGTAGCATTCTTTTATAAAATCATGTCCATCTCTGCGTCCTGTTTGCAATGCAAAAAATAATGAAGTGTGCGGATGAATAATACGTCTGCTATCAATCTGAAGATGATCAATGGTATAAGCTGCAGAAGATTGCTGCAATAAATCTGCTTGCAGAATATCTGTGAGCTGTTGAATGGAATACTGCGGCATAAGAGCAAAGATGCAAACTATTTCGGCATATCCGGTGGTGTACCTTTTTTCTTATGATAAAGTGAATATAAAATAGAACCACCGATACAAACAATAATAACAGCCAGTGAAATAAAGACCTGTGTTGTTCTGTTTACCACTGTACTGATGAGTTCTTCTGCCAGCATTTTTATACCAATAAAGACCAACACAATAGCAATACCCTGTGGCAGGAAATCAAATTTGCTGATGGCGCCTCTTAATAAAAAGAACAACGACCTTAATCCCAAAACTGCAAAAATGTTGGAGGTATAAATGACAAGAGAAGCGTAATCACTTTTCCTGTCTACCAAACCCAAAACGGCAGGTATTGAATCAACAGCAAAAACAATATCAGTAGTTGCAAGCATAATGATTACAACAAATAATGCCGTATAAACAGGTTTCCCATTTTGAATAATCCTGTATTTACCATCGCCATCATCCATGGTAATAGGTAAAAACCGTTTCAGGAATTTATAAACTGTACTGTCCCTGGGATCGTACTCTTCTTCCTGTGTACTGGTAAACATTTTAAATCCGGTATAAATTAACAAAACACCAAAGAAATAAAGAATTACATGAAAGCGGTTCACCAATTCCACACCCAGCGTTATAAATATTACACGAAAGATAATTGCCATTAATACACCAATCAATAACACTCTGGGAATAAAACGTTCTTTTACTCTGAAGAAAGTGAAGATGAGTACAAATACAAAAATGTTATCAATGCTCAAGCTCCATTCCATCAGGTAAGCGCTTACATATTCCAAAGCAGCCTGTTTTCCATCTTCATAAAAAACAAACCCACCAAAACCTAATGCTAATAAAACCCAGAAAATGGTTTGTGACAAAGCCTGCCTGGTAGTTAACTCAGCATTTTTTTTACTTAACAGGCCCAGGTCAAACACAATGGCTAAAACTAAAACAATTCCAAAAACCAGGTATGTAATTTGTGTTGCGTTCATAATTTAATTCAGTTTGAAAATGCTTAAATAGGTTTGGCGTATTTTCTTTTTTTCCATTGTAAATAAATAAAGCCACAAAGAATTACAATGAAAATGGGAAGTGCAATGTTTATGAATTGCCATAACATTTTTTGTTCAATTACTTTTTGTGTATTCAAAAGTCTAACAGCAACTTCTTTATTACGCAGAGCAATAATTCCTGTATTTCCTGTAACATATTGCAACGCATTTTGTAAAAAAACCCTGTTTGAAAAACTACGTTCCTGGGTTCTGCTGTAACCCATGGGGAAAGGTTCTTTCTGTGTATAGCTGTTTAATACAATATCGCCATCAGCAACAACTATTTGTTGAGTAGCTTCAGATGTTTGCGTTTTAAAAGAACCGTAGTTGCTTGTAAAGTACTGCCGCATTTCTGCTGAAGCCCTGTTAGCATATAAGCTGTTAAACGTTCCTTCCAATAAAATGCCAACAGGTAAATTCTTTTTGTTGTATAGTTTAGGATCTTCAATGGTTTTTAATTCCTGCAAACTTACAATAGCAGGAGTGCTTACCACTTTTGCATTTTCACTTGATGTAAGTAAAATTGTTTTATTAATTCCTTCTGCTTTTACAGTATCAATTGTATTTGCAAATAAACTTAATACCGGCTCCAGATTTTTTGTAATAGGATGATTGCCTGTTGCAGTTAGCAATGGGAAGTAGTTAAACGGTACATCAGTTAACTGCGGTTGTCCGCCTGCGTTGCCTACTACCAGTTTACTAAAATCACATTCAGGTGGAAGATTTTGTAATAAGTCCCTGTTAATTCGTACACCATATTTAAACAACAAATCATCCAGGTTTAAAGCCCTGTCGTACGCAAGTGCCTGTGCTGTTACAGCCAAAGTATCTTTTTCAGCATAAAGCATATCAAGAAACCAGATTACTTTTCCTCCCTGCATAATGTACTGATCAATTTTCATTTTTACTGAATCAGTAAATGCTTGAGATGGCTTTACAATAAGAATAGCCGCAAACTCTTTTGGAATAACAGGATTTTTTATCGGATCAATAATTTTTAAAGTATAATCGGCATCTAATGTTTGAGTAAGATCATAAGTTTCAGGTCCTGTGGGTTCGCCGTTTCCTGTTAAGTAACCAATAAGCGGTTTTTGTTTGCGTTGAATTTTATCAATGGCATCAGCAAATTTAAATTCAAGCAAAGCCTCTGCATTACTGATACTTCGAGCTTCATCGGTTGCCAGCCTGCCGGTAAGCACATCTCTTGTATATTCTGTTTTGCCACTGAGCAAATCAATCGGAATTGTTTTGTCGCCAAGTTTTACAATGGCCGATGGATAAATAACCCTTTGCGTTTTAGCATCTTCTTTTTCCTGTACTTCTAATGTATAAGGCATTATACCCAATGTCTTTAATGAATCAGAAATTATTTGCTGAATAATTTCTTCATTCAAGTTGGGGCGTACCTGACGAATGCTGTCTACATTAATGCCATTGTATTTTAATTCATTCAACACATTGCTCAGCATATTTGCTTTTGCATCTTCATCAAACAATTCTTCTACTGTTTTATAATTTACCTGCAAACGCTTGCCTGCGTATTCTTTCATTTCATTTAATAAATCATCAGTTGAATTACGCAGTTTGCGGAAGGTGGCACGGAAATCGCCTTTTAAAAACACATCAAC
>DAIOWB010000292.1:0-3501 GCA_036758725.1 Lacibacter sp. | reverse complement strand
GTCACCAATTGTCATTACATCTTCATGGTCAAAAATGGGTGTAAATGATTGTCCGTTATTTTTAGTGTACCATAAACCGCCACTTGCATAAGCAACATAAAACTCAGTGGCATCTTCGGGGTTTACATCAATATCTGTTACTCTTCCACTCATGATACTTGGCCCAATGTTGCGGAATTTAACATCATTCAACAAGGATTTTTTTTCCAGTTCCTTTCTGTTTGCCAGTCCTTTCTGTCTTTCTTCGGCCGTACTTGGCTTGATTTGTGCATAACTTAACATGGAAAGAATCAGAAACGATAGAATTGGAATAAATTTGTACAAGCAATTTTTAAACATTGATGTCGTTTTTAAAAGAAGCATTTGGTTTAATTTAAAATCTGAAAACTATGAATAGATATGATGCCGTTTCAAACTTACGAAGGTTGCTGCTAAGTGCAGTAGCCCTTTTTATTTTTTGGATGAACGGTGCAGCCCAATGCAAAGATTATTCAATCAGTATAAAAGGCGATACAATTAATTGTACCGATTTAAAAGGAGGAAAACAGGGCAAATGGGTTAACCGTGTTGATGAGATTAGAGGTGAGCCCGGTTACGAAGAAGAAGGCGAATATAAAAACGGTAATAAAGAGGGCCCATGGAAAGTATTTTCTTTAATGGGTGATTTGCTTGCTATTGAATATTACCGATGGGGACATAAACACGGTAAGCAACAATACTTCAATACAATGGGCGATATGGTAAGAGAAGAAAGTTGGCTCGCTCATAATCCGGATAACCCAACAGAGACGGTTGAAGTGTATGATATTAATGATCCTAAAAAAGTTTACCTGGTTGAAGTGAAAATGGAAGGCTCAACAGTACCGCATGGTATTTGGACCATTTATGAACCGGGCACCGGAAAAATAATTAAGAAAGAAAATTTTATTCTTGGTAAAATTGATGATGGAACCGGTACTGCCAATGGCATCATCAAAAAAAATCAAGAAACCGATCCTGATAATCCAACTACAGTTAAAAAAGAAGAAATTAAAACAAAAGCAAAACCTAAAGAGGTTGCAGAATTTGAAAAGAAAAATGCAGGTAAAAAGAAAGTGAAAATGAGAACAGGGCAAACAGGAGGATAAGCAATTTGAGATTTTTGATTTGAGATTTGAGATTACAAGAAGTAACACTCAAAGATATTCTCAAAAATTTCATTGGTTAAATTGTATTCATCAGAAGAGGAAACTTCTTTTTAATTTTTTACTTTTTAATTTATAATCAACTGCCTCTTATACAGCTGCACAGCATTTTCATAACCCAGGTACAACGCATCGCAAACCAACGCATGACCAATGCTTACTTCATCAATCCATGGAATGGATTTTATAAAATAGTTGAGGTTATTTAAATCAAGATCATGACCTGCATTAATGCCCAGCCCAAGTTCTTTTGCTCTTGTTGCGGCATCTAAATAAGCTTCAATGGAAATTAATTTTTTACCGGTTGAAAATTTCTTTGCATAGTATTCAGTGTACAATTCTATTCTGTCGGTTCCGGTTTCTGCAGCACCTTCAATGGCTTCAATTAACGGATCAACAAAAACAGAAGTACGGATTCCGGCTTCTTTAAAAACAGCAATCATTTCAATTAAATAATCTTTGTGCAGGTTTGTATCCCATCCATGATCACTGGTTAATTGCCCAAGTGTATCTGGTACTAATGTTACCTGGTGTGGCTTAACTTCCAGTACAAGATCAACAAAAGATTGTTCACGGCAATTCCCCTCAATATTAAATTCGGTTGTAATGATTTTTTTAATTTCTCTTACATCATCGTAACGGATATGCCTTTCATCGGGGCGTGGATGAACCGTTACACCATCTGCACCAAATTTTTGTGCATCAATTGCTGCTTTAACAACATCAGGATTATTTCCACCACGACTGTTGCGAATTGTTGCAAATTTGTTGATGTTAACAGAGAGTTTAGTCATAAAACAAAGTTAGGAATATTCAACACAGCGCTTCATTTCGGAGTTTTCGTCATGTCGACGAAGGAGACATCTCATTAATTTGAAAATGTAATAAATTCGGGAGACCTCTCCTACGTCGAGGTGACGTTTCTAAAGTGCATTTCATTAAATAAATCCTCTGCAATTCTTTGCCCCACATTTACACGGCAATTTTCCTTCATGATGTGTTTCACCATAATCACAGGAAAGCTCCTCCCCTTTTTTTACTGAACGTAAAGTATAAAACTCAACTTTTCTGTATGCTCTTCGCATATAGGTATTGGGATTGCATGAATGATTGATATAAGACAATGCATTTCTGCTTTTACTTGCATCCAGTGCTATAGGTTCATCATCAAATTCAACCATCAGCAATTCTCCATGTGGTTGATTTTTTACTCTTCGCTGAGCTTCTTTATAACTAATGATTTCACCTGCCATGTTACCCAGTTTCTTTTTTGCCGGAATTGACTTTAATGCAAAAGCACCTTTGCCTGCTACTTTACTTTGTTTTACTTCTAATGGAAAATTCATAGTACAAATGTTAAGAACCAAAACCCAAATTCCAAAATCCCAAATCCTGATTCCAATTTTCGTTTCTGTTTAACCACCGCCAACGTTTTGTTACTATCAACCATTACCTATCAACTATCAACTATCAACTATCAACTACCAACTATCAACTACCAACTTCCTCCTAAATCTCCATCCAAGTATGATCGGCCAATAATTTTGCTGAAGCTACAAATTGTTTAAATGGCCCGGCATCACCCCACTCCTTTGGGCTAATCATAGAAAGAAGATAAGTATCATCCTGCTTCTGATATAAATGATATACATGACCAATCACCGGACGAAAGTTAAGCTTTGCATCATAAATCATCAATGACAATTCTTTTCTTTTTACAATTTCCTGCGCCTGTCTTGCAAGCAATTCAATTTGTTGTTTAATCTGATCGAGCTGCATATTTGTTTGCTCCTCCATGGCTGTTAATGCCTGGTGACGGATCACTCCTTCTTTTGTAGGGCGTATAGCAACACCACTTACACTTGATGCATAAGGCAACACACTCATTTGTTTGTGATATACTTCTACATTCTTAAACCGTTTGTATTCTGGTGTAAATCCTTCCTGTGTAATTTTCAGAAAACCATTGGGAAGAATTTCATGCACAGCAGAAACTTTCACTTGTCCATTGGTGAGCAACTCAACTATCATTGTTGATGAGTTGGAAATTTCTGCACGGATATTCTGTGCTACTTCTTTGTTTTCAAAATCATGCAATACACCATCTGGTACAAAATTGTATGAAGTATAAAACGCTTCATTGAGATGTGTAACCCAATTTAAACTCAATGCAAGTTGAGTACCGTTTTTAACCGATTCAATTTTGCAATTACCACTTTTGGGAGTTTCTCCAAATTCATAACTGCATTTCTCCGGAAAGAGTTGCCACGATGCCAAAAAATTATATGCCTGAACCATACTGCAAAGATGTGTGAAG
>DAIOWB010000291.1:0-3530 GCA_036758725.1 Lacibacter sp. | reverse complement strand
CAATTTTAATATAGATCCTGATTGGTATCTGGGAAAAATTGGCGTTTCTGAAACCGGAGAAATATTGGGAGTGAAACAATTCATGAATTTAATACGGGAAGAATTTCCTGATCTGAAGTTTGGATATTTTAATCCACCAATAGAACGTATTAATGGAAATTATGAAAGGGATTTTGCACATTTGTAATAGTAATTATAGTCTGATTAGAATGTAATAGCAATTTCTTTTCCCATTCATTTATATTTGATAAATGAAGTCAACAGCGCCTCAAAATCATATTCTGCTTGGAATTGTATTAGCTGTTGCTGCAACCATCATCTGGAGTGGAAATTTTATTATTGCAAGAGGCATTATAAATGATATTCCACCTGTTTCACTTTCATTTTTCCGTTGGCTTACAGCAGTAATTATTTTATTGCCTATTGCATGGAGGCATATTAAACCTTCCTGGATTATTGTAAAACAAAATAAAAGTTATTTTATATGGACAGCTTTAATGGGCGTAAGCCTGTTTAATACCTTTGTATATATTGCCGGGCATACATCAACAGCAATAAACCTTGCTTTAATTGGCACTACTTCCTCTCCTATTATTTCAGTAATACTTGCTCATTATTTTTTAAAAGAACATATAACATGGCGGAGAGTAGTTAGCATCAGCATATGTTTAGCAGGAATCCTTTTTCTGTTAAGCAAAGGGAATTTGCTCAACTTATTGCAATTGAAAATAACTGCAGGTGATGCATGGGTTTTACTGGCAGCTTTTTGTTTTGCGGTATACAATATATTAACCAGAAAGAAACCAAAAGAAATTTCAGCACTTGGTTTTTTATTCTTTGTTTTTTTAATTGGCACCATTATGTTATTCCCTGCTTATGTAATTGAAACTGTTAGCAGCAAAGCAATTATCTGGAGTTGGAAATCGGCTTCAGCAATTCTTTATTTGGGATTAGGTACTTCTGTTATTTCGTTTTTATTCTGGAACCGGTCAATTAAAGAAATGGGTGCAGGAAGAACGGCCTTGTTTGGCAATTTAATTCCCATTTTCAGTAGTATTGAAGCGGTGATTCTTTTGGGTGAAAAAATAACCATGATTCATATCATCAGTTTTGTTTTGATAGCAGTTGGATTACTGATTGATAACATTCATCTCTTGTTCAAAAAGAAAGTTTAGAACGTTGAAGAAGTTTTGAATTTATTTTTTGTAAAGATATAGAGTACCACCTTTTGCAAAGGAGTGCCACAAAAATGTTCATTTATTTTATGTAGTACAAGCCCGCCCGGCTGAATGCCGTTCGGACGGGAGTGCGACGCAAGGAACTATGCTATTTGCACTAAAGCCGGAAACCATAAATATTTCTTAACATTTACTTAAAACCTGCAGGTTTTCTGTGTAAACCGGCATGGTTTTCCATCAATAGCTGTAAAAGAGTTATTTTTAATATATCAAGCAACCACTATGTACGCAGTAACAGTAAATGATTCACAAAAAAATGTAAGAGCAGCACTTATTACAATAGGTGTGCATGCAATTTTGTTTCTTTTGTTTTTCTTTATAACCATTGCGATGGCAGTTCCGGCACCTCCTCTTGTTGAAGAAGGAATTGAAGTTAATCTTGGTAACAGTGATATTGGTTTTGGTGATGTGCAACCATTGGTTCCAGATGCGCCTGCACCTGAAACACAACCTGAACAAACGCCACCCAAACAACAAATTGCACAAACAGTTGAGGACAAAGAAAAAGAAGTAAGTGAACGCAATGATGCAGATGCTCCTGAAATTACAAAACCTGAAAAGAAAACGACGGTTGTAAAAAACACTCCGGTTACAAATACACCTGTTAACAGCACTAAACCAGCAGCTACAACAGTTGTAAATCCTAAACCTGCACCTCCAAAACCGAAAGCCGTTTATACAGGTGGTACAGGAACTGGTGGAAATAATTCTGATACCTATAATAATAGTCGTAACCAGGGTATTGCAGGTGGTACTGGTGACCAGGGGAAACCCAATGGCAGTGCTACCAGTGATAAATATGATGGCAATGGTGGTACAGGAACAAGCGGCAGGCCAAGAGTAATTGGTAACAGAAAAATCATAAAATATTATTCATTTGAAGGCGATCTTGAAAAAGCCACTATTTATGCGATAGTAAAAGTTACTCCTGAAGGAAAAGGAACTTTTGTTGGGTTTGGAAAAAATTCTACTTCACGTAGCCAGGCATATGCCAATTCAATTATTAATTATCTGCGTAATATTCAGTTTGATAAATCAACGGAAGAATCTACCGTTACCGTTCAGTTTAATTTTAAAGTAAACGATTAAGATTCATATATGATAAAGCAATTCAGAATTCCACTCATTATATTTCTTTTTGGTGCTCTCATTGTCATTTTTGGTGCATGGGCCAAAATTCTTCATTATGCAGTTGCCGATATGGCACTCACTGCCGGTTTGTTGCTGCAGGGTTCAGGTGTTATCTTATCTGTTTATATTTTATTGAAGACGAAATAATCTTTGCCTCTCTCTCCTATCTTTGAAGCGAAATGACTTACAAAGAAACAATAGATTATCTTTTTACCCGTCTTCCCATGTTCAGCAGAATTGGTGCAGCTGCTATTAAAAAAGATTTGCATAATACCATTGTTCTTTGTGAATCATTAGGCAATCCACACAAAAAATTTAAAAGCATTCATATTGCCGGTACAAATGGCAAAGGCTCAGTGAGTCATATGCTGGCAGCCATTTTGCAAACAGCAGGTTATAAAACCGGGCTTTATACTTCACCCCACTTGCATGATTTCAGAGAACGCATTAAGATTAACGGAGAAATGATCAGCGAAGAGTTTGTGATCAATTTTACAAAACGTATTCAGCCGCTCATTGATGAACTGGAACCTTCCTTCTTTGAAATTACAGTTGCTATGGCCTTTGATTATTTTGCCCAACAGGAAGTTGATGTTGCAATAGTTGAAGTTGGTTTGGGCGGAAGACTTGATAGCACAAATATAATTACACCTGTATTAAGTGTGATCACCAATATTGGCTGGGATCATATGAATTTGCTGGGTAATACTTTAGAAAAGATTGCAACAGAAAAAGCAGGCATCATAAAGCAAAATGTGCAGGTTGTTATTGGAGAAGTGATTCCTGAAAGTAAACCAGTGTTTGAGCAAAAAGCAAAAAAAGAGAACGCTGAAATGCATTTTGCACAGGAAGAGTTCAACATAAAATCATTTCAACACAATGATAATTTATTAACTGTTGAAATTGAAGAAACCATAACTGGAAAATCAGATAGATATCAACTTGATTTGTCCGGTATTTATCAAACAAAAAATATTCTCACTGTTCTTTCAGCTGTAAGACAATTACAAAAAACGAATTGGAGGATTAGTGAAAACCATTTGAAATCTGCGTTGAGGCAAACCAAAAAAATCAATGGTTTGCATGGCCGCTGGGAAATGATACATGAAAACCCAAGAGTTATTTTAGATGTGGGGCACAATGAAGATGGTGTAAAACAAA
>DAIOWB010000290.1:0-3536 GCA_036758725.1 Lacibacter sp. | reverse complement strand
AATCCCTGATCATCGCTATGTGCCATAACCAAACCACCAATGAGCCTTGTACTTACACCCCAGCTGGTAGCCCATACATATTCCAGTTTATTTTCTTTGTCGCTGAACTTTACATCAAATGCTTTTGCAAAATTTTGTCCCAGGAAATGTGATGTGCCTGCCTGCAAAGCTTTTCCATCTTGCATCAATGCTTCAATACAATAGGTATCTACCGCACCTGCAAAACGTTCATTGGCACTTTTAACACCTTTTATTACAGGCACTGCCATCCATTCTTCAGCAAACTGAGCATAGATGTCAAGTATCTTCTTTGTTTCAATAATGGCTTCATCGGCAGTTGCATGTGCCGTATGACCTTCCTGCCACAAAAACTCGGTGGTTCTTAAAAACAAACGTGTACGCATTTCCCATCGTACAACATTACACCACTGATTAATTAAAATGGGCAGGTCACGGTAACTCTGTATCCAGTCTTTATAACTATTCCAGATAATTGTTTCTGAAGTAGGGCGTACAATTAATTCTTCTTCCAGTTTGGCTTCGGGATCAACAATAATTCCGCCACCGTTTGGATCGTTCATTAAACGATAATGTGTAACCACCGCACATTCTTTTGCAAAACCTTCAACATGTGCTGCTTCTTTACTTAAAAAGCTTTTTGGAATAAATAGTGGAAAGTAAGCGTTTACATGGCCGGTTTCTTTAAACATCCTGTCTAGTTGATCACGCATGTTTTCCCAAAGGGCAAAGCCATAAGGCTTAATTACCATACAACCTCTCACAGCCGAATAATCGGCCAGGTTTCCTTTTATTATTAGATCGTTATACCATTGCGAATAATCTTTTTCACGGGTAGTAATTGCCTCTGCCATTGTTTCTTCTTCTTTTTTAAAATGTTTAGAATTTATTTAACATCAAACCATGCATCAAATTGCTGTATGGCTTGCTCTTTGTGATTGTAAAATAGTTGTTTAAATGAAGTTGCAAAAGTAGTAACTTCACATTACAAACCTCAAACTCAAACATCATGACAAATAGAATTTTACTTTTTGGTTTGATTATGGCAGGACTCAGTTCCTGTGCAACCTATCGTACAGGTCAAACACCTGATGACGTTTATTACTCTCCGCAACGTACATACCAATCATACGTGCAAACCGACCGTGATGATGACAACCGTGTTTCTTACAATGAGAGACAATTAGAAGATCAACGTTTACGTCAGCAAATCCGAGATTCAAGATTCAGATCATTTGATGATGATATTTTCTGGGGGAGCCCACGTTATAACAGTTGGGGATGGAACACCTGGAACAATCCTTACAACACATGGGGCTGGAACAACAGTTTCGGTACAAATTATGGCTGGGGTTCTTACAGAGGCTTTAACAATTTTGGATGGAATTCCTGGAACACTCCTTACGTATGTATTCCCAGTGGACATAATGTTCTTGTAATTGCAGGGCCTGCTGCACCAAAAAATGCATCCGGTGTAAGATATTCTCCTCCTATGCAAAGTTTCAATACTACTTCAGGAACTAACGGGAAAACCTTTAGCGGAAGTGGAAGCAGATATTTTGGTGGAAACTCTAATTCTTCCGGAACAAGAAGAACAGGTTTCTTTAGTGGTGGAAATACTAACAACGGTAGCTGGAACAGCGGAAACAGCGGCTCATCTTCTGGCGGAAGCAGAACTTTCAGCAGTGGAAATTCTGGCGGAAGCAGCAGCGGTAGCAGCAATTCAAAAAGCAGCAGCAGTGGTCGCCGCAATTAATGTTTGAGTTTACCATCATTCATCTTTCCAAAACCTTAATCAATGAAATATATTTTCATAGCAGGTGTTGTTTTGCTTACCTGTAAATTTTCTTACGCCCAAAATGCATTAGACGCTTTAAGATATTCCTACACTACACCCGGCGGTTCTGCCAGAATACAAGCTATTGGCGGTTCTAATATTTCGCTGGGTGGCGATATCAGTTCAGCATTTATTAATCCTGCTGGCTTGGCCCAGTTTAAAACAAACGAATTTGTTTTTTCTCCGGGATTTTTTATGAATAAAGCAAAGCTGAATTATAACGACAGTACATTTAAAGGCAATAAAAGCAATGTAAACTACGGAACCACTGGTATCATTTTTAGCCAAGGTGCAAGATTTGAAAGCAGCAATCTTCGCAACACAACAATCAGTTTCGCTTTTAATCAATCGGCAAATTTTAATTCCAATTTTTCGTATAAAGGAAGAAATAATTTCAGTTCCTTTTCTGAAAAATGGGTTGAAGAATTGGTTTATTTTAATGTGACAAATATTGATGATGCATTAAAGAACTTTCCTGCCGGTGCAAGTATGGCATTTGAAAGTTATTTAATTGATACTATTGCTGGTTTTACTGGTTACCAAACCAATGCAGATATCTCTAAAATGCCTTTAGATCAATCTTTCTCATATAAAACAAGAGGTGGCATGCATGAAGCTGCTTTTGCTATTGCAGGAAATTTTAAAGAAAAATATCTCTATGGAATTACCATTGGTTTACCCATTATTAATTACACAAGAGAGTCGACAGTAATTGAAAAAGATGGCAGCAATAATCCTGATAATGATTTTGAAAGCTTTAATTTTTCTGAAACTTTTTCAACAAAAGGATCTGGCTTTAATGCTAAGCTGGGTATGATATTTAAACCGGTTGAATATTTCAGACTGGGTTTCACTTTTCATACGCCTTCCCTGCTAACTTTAACTGACCGTACAAATGTTACACTTACAAGTAATATTGAAAACTATTCAAGAAAAATTAATAACGATAATACAAAGCCTACCTCTTACACTTATTCAACTCATGATTATACAGATGGCAATGATTATACTTATAAATATCAACTATTAACCCCCTGGCGCCTGGGTGCAAGTGCAGCCTATGTATTCCGTGAAATAAAAGATGTAACAAAACAAAAAGCGTTTATTACGGCTGATGTGGAGTTAGTGAATTATAAATTTATGCAGTACAGCAGTAGTGTTGCAAATGCTACTGCAGATGAAGAAGCATACTTTAAAAGCGTTAACCAATCAATTGATGACCTTTACAAAATGGCAGTGAATGCCCGTATTGGAGGCGAATTAAAATTTAAAACTTTCATGGTTCGTGGTGGATTTTCTTATATGAGCAGCCCTTATGCGAAAAGCGTGTTGCCTGTTGGTGCAAAAGGCTGGAAGATGACGCCGAGCTTTGGATTGGGGTACAGAGATAAAGGATTTTTTGTTGATCTTACTTACTCACATATGCTTGGAAGAGATATTCATATTCCATACTTATTACAGGAAGGTCAGTATCCATTAGCAAAAAATAATTTCACAAATGGCCAGGTAGTTGCTTCAGTAGGTGTGAAATTTTAAACTATAAATTATTTTAAAAATAATCTGACAATAAACGTTGAAACTTACTACCGGTTAACCCGCAACTTAACTCAACGGGTTTTCGAACCGCGTTTTAATAATTATTTCCGGACCAATTCCATTGGTATCTACACAACTAATACCT
>DAIOWB010000289.1:0-3537 GCA_036758725.1 Lacibacter sp. | reverse complement strand
AAATAACAACAGTCCACAACTCAACAATTAATTCGACCGGGCTATAGCCAAAAAGGTTGTCTGAAAATCAAATTTTAATGACTAACTAACCCACTTAAAAGGTGGTACTTGACCAACTTCATAATTAATTGTGACACATATCATTTACTCGACTCTATGGACAGGATAGCTTTGTGAAAAGCATTTCGGATGAACAGAAGAAAATTTTTGGGCATAGCCGGAGCCACCATTGTAGTGGCAGGGGGAGCAACCTACCTGCTCAGTGACAAAAAAAACTTTGAAAGAGAAGATATACCAGAAGACAAGAACAATCCTTTTTCCTTTCAGCCCGATGAAAAGGAAATATTATACCTGGCTTCATTGGCTCCAAGCGGACATAATACCCAACCCTGGCAAATAAAATATATTGAACCTTATCACTGGATAATTTGCAATGACAAAACCAAATGGCTTCCTGCAGTTGACCCAACACAGAGGGAAACAATACTTTCTATAGGGGCATTTACTCAAAATCTTGAGTTTGCTGCCAATAATGCTGGCTATTCATGTCAGTTTAATTTATTGGCTGTAACCAACCAGGATGAAAATATTTTAGAAGTCAGGTTGCAAAAAAACACATCGGCAACAAAGTATGACATCAATAAACTTAAAAATCGCAGAACCGTTCGTTCCCATTATTTAAATGATGTTTTAAAAAAAGAAGATGAAAGGTATCTTCTGGAAAATGAAAACGATTTCTTTCATTTTATTCCAAACAGTTCTAAAGAATACAAATGGTTCAATGAACAAACAATAGAAGCTAACAGAATTCAAGCCTCCCGTAATGCGGCACAAAAAGAGCTTTCCGAATGGATACGGTTTTCCAGCAGTGAGGCTGAAAAACATTGTGACGGATTAACCACGGCAGGTATGGAACTAGATGGAATTCCCGGTTGGGTACTCCGTAATTTCTACAAGCAGGAAGACGTATTGAAGAAAAAGTTCCGTGAACAGGGAATTGATAAAGTAAAAAAACAAGTATCTCAATCCGCTGGTTGGTTCATTATTACAAGTAAAAATAATTCGGTGGCAATTCTTTTAGAGACGGGCAAAAGATTTCAAAGAATGTTTTTGAAAATACGAGACAAGAATATCGCCATTCATCCAATGACACAAATACTTGAGGAAGCAACGACAAAAAATCAGGTAAATAAATCTATTGGTATCGCTGATGAAATACAATTTATTTTAAGAATAGGGTATTTGAAAAATTACCCGGAGCCTGTTACATTGAGGCGGCCTGTAAGTTGGTTTGTGACTAAATCATAAATTATTATGAAACTCATTTTTGCAGCTATTATACTCATTCATGGCCTCATTCACTTTATGGGTTTTGCCAAAGCGTTTAACTATGGCGAGATGAAACAACTGACGATTCCCATTTCCAAAAATGTTGGTGCATTGTGGATGCTGACGGCCTTTCTATTTATCATCGCCGCCATTCTGCTTTTTATGAAAAAAGAAAACTGGTGGATGATGGCAACAGTTGCTGTTGTTATTTCGCAGGTGGTGATTATTATGAGTTGGAAAGATGCAAAGTTTGGAACCATTGCCAATGTGCTGATTTTAATAGTGGCTGTATTTTCATTTACAGCAATAGAGTTTGAAAAAACTTTCTGGGCAGATGTTAAACAGCAATTTCTTTCCAACAATAATTTACCAACCAGCCTCCTTACAGAAGCAGAACTACAACCATTACCAGCGCCGGTGCAAAAATATTTGCATTATGCCGGTGTGGTAAATAAACCCAAAGTAAAAAACGTAAGGATAGTGTTTGATGGGGAAATGCGCAGCAAAGGAAAGGATTGGTTTAAGTTCCGTTCTATTCAGTACAACTTCTTTGATGAACCCACAAGGTTGTTTTTTATGAAGGGAAAAATGTTTGGTGTTACAGTGCCCGGCTATCATCACTACATACAAAAAGAAGCAGTGATGGATATACGCTTGTTTGGTTTGTTTAACATGGTAAAAATGGAAGGAGAGGAAATGAATAAAGCAGAGACAGTAACCCTTTTTAATGATATGTGCCTGATGGCTCCCGCAACTTTAATTGATAAACGTATTAAATGGGAGGCCATTGATGATAAGAAATCAAAAGCCATTTTCACTAATGGAAATATCAGCATAACCGCCATCTTATATTTTAATGAACAGGGACAGTTAATAAATTTTACTTCCAATGACCGGTATGATGTAAACGGAAAACAATGGATACCTTTTTCTACACCCGTACATGAGTATAAAAATATTAATAACTGTAACGTGCTTTACAAAGGAGATGCGGTATGGCATTATCCCGAAGGGGAATTTGTATATGGGAAATTTTTACTGAAAGAAATTGAGTATAACAGTAACGATTTAAAATATTGATACCATGAAAGCTGGTTACAACAAACTTATTTCAATTGGGTCTGTTACAGCACTCATTGGATTTATCACTTCGGGCCCGGCAGGTTTTATGATGGTTAAATTAACAAAGCCACAACCTGTATGGGAATCCGCATCTGTGTTTGCTGCTAATTATCATTTTGTACAGGACATCCCATATTATTTAGGGTTGCTTTTAATAGGTGGCATGTTAATGGTTGCTGCAGGACTGTATCTAAATTATACAGGAGAAAACAGGAAAGTAAAATTTCACCTGCTGTTATCATTGTTGTGGACTACCGCTTTTGCTGCTCTTATCTTTTTCAACTATATCTGTCAAACAACTTTTATTCGTCACCTGGCTTTAAATTATACAGCACAAAACGATTCCATTATTGCCACTTTTTCTATGGCCAATCCTATGTCGCTAAGCTGGGCTGTTGAAATGTGGGGTTATGGAATTTTAGGTGTTGCCACCTGGCTGATGGCGGGATATTACAACGAAAAAAATAAAACAATCAGTTGGTTACTTATCCTCAATGGGATTGTAAGTATTGCAACTATTGGTTTTACAATCATGGATATTAATTGGGTATTAACGACTACTGGCCTTATTGCTTATATGTTCTGGAATGTACTGATGATTGTGCTGATGATTATGATTTACCGGAACAGTAGACGAGAGTATATAGATAATTAAACAATGAAACGGATAAAACAATTTATTAAATACACTCTTATTTTTTATGCAATCATTGCATTGGTGTATTGGATATTCATCCGCCCTGCGCATATAAGCTGGGGTGCCACGGCAACGGAGCAACAAATGAAATTCCCGGCAGATGAATTGATTTCTCACAACAGGATTGTTTCCACCCGTGCCATCAGCATTAAAGCACCGAAAGAAATAATCTGGCCCTGGATTGCACAAACCGGGCAGAACCGTGGCGGCTTCAACAGTTATTATTGGTTGGAAAATTTGTTTGCTGCGAAAATGCACAATGCAGATTCCATAGTGCTGCAATGGCAAAACCCACAGCCGGGAGATACGGTCTATTATGGCGAAGGTGAAGGTTATGAAATGATATCATTTGTAAAACGCAATGAATACTATGCGTTAGGCGGATGGAC
>DAIOWB010000288.1:0-3551 GCA_036758725.1 Lacibacter sp. | reverse complement strand
TCAGGAATCATTCGCTTCATCATTCCTTCAATCCCCGCTTTCAACGTAATCATAGATGATGGGCATCCGCTGCAACTTCCCTGCAACATCAAATTTACTTTTCCATCTTTAAAGCTTTTAAACTGAATAGCACCGCCATCCATTTCAACTGCAGGCTTAACATAGTTTTCTAAAATTTCCTGTATACGTTTCACCACATCTTCATCATTGCCGCTAAACACCACATCTTCTTTGGGTGCCTGTACAATTTTTGATTCATCAATCACCATCTTTCCTTCTTCTAAATAATCTTTTAAAAACTGGCGAATGCTTGGTATTACTTCCTGCCATTCTGTTTCAGGACCTGTACGTGTAACTGTTACAAAATTGCTGGCAATAAACACAGCCTTCACAAACGGGAAACCAAAGAGTTCCTGTACCAGTGGTGATGCTTCTGCTGTTGATATTTCAGGAAAATCAATGCTTTTACCCGGGTATAAAAGTTTGTTTGCCACAAACTTCATGGTTTCTGGGTTGGGCGTCATTTCTGTATATATGCTGATAATCGGGTTTCCTGTTTGTATCATCTTAAAAATTTTAAGCTGTAAAAATAACAAGAATTAACGGCTTTAGTTTATTAAATGAAGTTAAAAAGATAAATATGAGCTATATAGCCTTTAAATTTTCCCTGTATCGTAAATTTGTAAACTAAAACAATAACAATGTTATCACCTAAAATTGAAAAAGCGCTTAACCAGCAAGTAACGCTGGAAGCTGAATCGTCTCAAATTTATTTAGCTATGGCCAGCTGGGCCGAAGTGGAAGGATATAGTGGTGTTGCTGCCTTTTTATACAAGCACAGTGATGAAGAGCGCATGCATATGCTTAAACTGGTAAAATTTATTAATGAACGTGGGGGCCACGGAATAGTGCCTTCATTAAATGCACCTGCAGCCAAATACAAAGGGATAAAAGAAGTATTTCAGGAAGTGCTTACACATGAAATACTGGTAACTACAGAGATCAATAAACTGGTTGATAGTTGTTTGAAAGAAAAAGATTACACCACTCATAATTTTTTACAGTGGTACGTGAGTGAACAAATTGAAGAAGAATCATTAGCCCGGCAAATACTGGATAAGCTAAAGCTGATTGGTGGAGATAAAAGCGGCATGTATTTCTTTGACCGTGATATTTCCAGCATAGGTGCTGCAGATAAAGGAAAACAGGATGCTGCAAATTAAACAGCAGTTCTGAAGTATTTTAAAACGAATAATTGAAATTCATGAACAGAGAAATTACAGGATGGTTTAGTCCATCATTAGGAAAAGAAATGCCTATTGTTACATATGGCCATTATGGCTTTGCATTGTTACTTGTGCCTACTGCAGCTGCAGATTATTTAGAGTATGAGCGCTTTCAATTGATTGATACTATAAAACCCTGGATTGAAGCCGGAAAAGTAAAAGTGTTTTCTGTAAACAGCATCAATACAGAAAGCTGGCTAAATAAAGAAATGCCGGGTGAACATAAAGGCATCCGCCACAACCAGTTTAATGATTATATCTATAATGAAGTAGTTCCGTTTATCCGCAACAGCACATCGCCTGAAACACAGATCATCATCAGCGGTGCCTCTTTTGGTGCTTTACACAGTATGAATTTATTTTTAAAACGTCCCGATTTAATTAATGGTGTGTTAGCCATGAGCGGTGTGTATGATTTAATGGAATATTCAAAAGGACATTATGACAACCAGGTTTATTACAATAGTCCTATGCATTATATTCCCAATTTAACAGACCACAATACTTTAGAACAAATCCGCAACAGCAATCATATTCACATCTTTAGCGGAAGTGGTGCGTATGAAGATCCATCGAGCAGCGGACGATTTGCAAAAATTTTATATGATAAAGGCATTAATTATGAATTAGACATCTGGGGTGAAGAATGGCCACACGACTGGAATACCTGGAGAGCTTTAATGCCTCATTATTTAGAAACAAGATTTTAATTTTCTGTTTTAAAAAGAAAATGGGTTGATGTATCATCAACCCATTTTTTATTGTATTAATTGCTTAAGTTAAATCTTCACTGCTTTTACATTATAACCTGCCTTGCGTAACAAATGAATTACACCATTTTCCCCAGCTAAATGGCCTGCACCCACAGCAAAAAAACAGCCCGCTTCTTTCATGTTTTTTTCTATTACTGGTATCCAGTTATTGTTGCGATTGGTGAGAAGCGCTTCTTCAGCTCCCATTATATCTGGCGAGTTAACAATCTCTGCCTGAAGCCTATGTATGTTTTGCTGCTTATACACTTCCACCATTTCTGCAAATTGTTTTTTCTGAAGTTCAAATTCATTAATCATCTTAATAATGTTTTTCGCTTCTACACTGTCTGGTATATCATCAAATACTTTCATCTGGTCTTCCATGGTTTCAAGCCCCATGATATCTTTGCCCTGGTTTTTTGCCATACTCATAAAACTACTTTCATAGGATTCGTTTGCATCACAGGGCAACATTTCTATTGTTATCATACTCATTACCATCATCGGTTTAAACTGGTTAAACATGGCAAGCGGGTAAGAGCTGTTTGTTTTAAAAAAACTATCCAGCAAAGCATAATCTTTCCCAAAGATTGTTTTCAGTGTTTCTCCTTTGGGCAACAGGGCCAGCTTCATCATTTTCATTTGCATCAAAGGATCGTCCATATCAAATTCTAAAAACACTTTACCCGATGCAGCAAATTTTTGTTTTACCGGTTCAGGCATAAAAAAATCTTCTTTGCAAATCATATGAATGGTGCCAAATAAATAAGAAGGCTGCTGTAAGCCATTACCGGTTATTTCCCATAACAAACTGTTTTCTTCCTGTTCCTGCGCAAAAGAAATAAAGGAAATAAAAATGGCGGCAATAAATAATTTTAACCTGATCATGAATATGTTTTTATTTTAATTCTTCCATGTCTTGCAATATATCTTTCAGTTTCTGGATGTGTTGTCCGTATAGTGTATGCAAATACCACTTGTTTAAAAAATACACAGCCACTGAAAACAGAAGGCCAATAATAGAAAAGATTGTCCAGAAACGGAGAGGTGAAATTGTTAAATCTCCATCCCGTTGCATATATGTAATAAACCCTGTAACAAAAAACACTATCGGAGTTAACAGGTTTCCAAATACAAAATAAATACGGACATATTTTTCCAGTGTTTGTAGCTGCATCTGTAAATTACTTTTTACTTCACAAGTGATGCATTCCATTGATTGCAATAACCGGTATTTAAAATAAAAATAAATTGCAAACAACAAGCCAATTATTAACAACAGAATTGTAAATGAAGCAAATATTTTTTCATAATTCCGCATGGAAAATATGGTGATGGAATAAAAAACAACAATAGTCACAAGCTCCCAGGTAAGATTGCGTTTCATTTTAGCAATAGGGCTTTGCGATTTTTTTTGAAGCATGCCCTGCAGTTCTTCGGCTGAAGTACCGGGTTGTTTACTTCCCACATCGCTCCACATTTCTTTTAACTGATCAAGTTCCATACTGTACTG
>DAIOWB010000287.1:0-3554 GCA_036758725.1 Lacibacter sp. | reverse complement strand
TCATTTTGCTGTACAATTTTTCGCTGATAAAAATTCTCAAATAAATGAATTGCTTCTGTAAGTTTTTTTTCATTCTGAGTATCAAAATGGGCACTCATTAAATTGTGCATTCCTTTAATGTAGTGTGCTGTTTCAGCTTCAAGCATGGCCGGGTTTTTATCAAACAAATCAACCCATTTTTGAGTATAACGGTAATACATTAAAAAATCCTGCCTGATAAATGCAACCCATGAATAAGATTGATACAAATACAATTTTTCATAAAAGCCATTGAGCTTTTCTGCGTGTTTGGGCAGGTTAATTTCAAAATATTTTTTTACTTCATTGCCTTCCTTTTCATTCCTTGCCACACCATGTTTTATATACCAACTGTATAACTGCAATGATAAATTGGAGAGTTTTGAAATAGTTGAAATTTTTTCATCAACAGCATCAGATTCAGTTGTTAACTGATCTGCTCTGTCCTGCATACTCCGGGTTATATATAAAGCCTCAATCTTTTTTTCAAAAAAGAGGATTTGTTGCAAATAGGTAATTTGTTCAAACTGTTTGGCTTGTTCTTTCATCTTGTCCAGTACCTTCAATGTTTGCAGATACAAGCCTTTATTATATAAGATTCGGGCAAAGTCCATCTGTTCATGTAACTGGATGGTAATATTGTCTTCCTGTTTTATTAATCGTAAACTGGAGAGTACAGATTTAAATAAATGCGCTTTTAAATTAGAGATTTGTTGCTTGGCAATACTCTTGTTTTTCAACAGTAATGTCGCCTCATCATACACGTCCATTTTATCCATCGCATCAAAGAGCTGAATGATTTTCAGATTTGAATCGGCAGAGTTTCGCTTCATATAAAGCTTGAAATTCCGTTTTTCGCTCTTTTCCAGCGATTTAACCAATTGAAAAGTACTATCTGTTGAGCGGTTGGGCATCGTAATTCGTTCCTATATAAAACCTTTATTTACAAGTGGTTAAGTGAAATGTACACTTGTTATCTATCGTAAAATACTGAAATATTGGTTTGTACCCCCACCTAAACAAAATTAATTTTATGGGGCAGGTTGGTTACTTCAACCAGGAGACGGAAAATCGAAGTAAACAACCTGCTTTTTTTACAACCATTAACGATCAATATGGCCGAAAAACAAGTATTCATTTTTGACACCACACTCAGGGATGGTGAACAGGTACCTGGCTGCAAATTAAATACCACTGAAAAGATTGAACTGGCTTTAAAGCTGGAGGATCTGGGTGTTGATATCATTGAAGCCGGATTTCCTATTTCAAGTCCGGGTGATTTTGAAAGTGTAACGCAGATTTCGAAAGTAATTAAAAACGCATCGGTTTGTGGTTTAAGCCGTGCAGTATTAAAAGATATTGAAGCAGCTGCAGAAGCGTTAAAGTTTGCCAAGCATCCTCGTATTCATACAGGTATTGGAACAAGTGATCATCACATCAAAACTAAATTCAATTCAAACAGGGAAGATATTCTTGAAAGGGCAAAGCAATGTGTAAAGTGGGCAAAGAATTTTGTAGATGATGTTGAGTTTTATGCAGAAGATGCTGGCCGTACAGATAACGAATATCTTGCCCGTGTAATTGAAGCTGTAATAGCTGCCGGAGCAACAGTTGTAAACATTCCTGATACAACCGGTTATTGTTTACCATACCAATATGGTGATAAAATTGCTTATTTAATCAACCATGTACCCAATATCGATAAGGCCGTTATCAGTTGCCATTGCCATAATGATCTCGGATTAGCAACAGCTAATTCGATAGCTGGTGTTATTGCCGGTGCACGCCAAATTGAATGTACCATCAATGGTTTGGGTGAAAGGGCCGGCAATACTTCACTGGAAGAGGTGGTGATGGTAATGAAACAACACAGTGATCTTGGTTTTTATACCAATATCAAAACAAAACAATTAAACCCTATGAGCAGGCTGGTGAGTGATATTATGCGTATGCCTGTACAACCCAACAAAGCCATTGTGGGAAGCAATGCATTTGCACACAGCAGCGGTATACACCAGGATGGTTTTTTAAAGAATGCACAGAATTACGAAATTATAAATCCCGAAGAAGTTGGGGCAGATGCAAGTAAGATTGTACTAACGGCACGCAGCGGCCGCAGTGCTCTGGCTTATCGGTTTCATAAATTGGGTTATGATTTCACTCGTGATGATGTAGATGCATTGTATGAATTGTTTTTAAAGGTTGCTGATTCTAAAAAGGAAGTGAATAATGATGATCTTGACGCCATGGCTAAGGAATATCAATCATCAACAGCTACGATGTAACTAATTTAAAATAAAATATTTTCTTAAAAAGATTTAATGACTGATAAAAAGAACGATAATATAATATTTGTCCACTTCAGGAAGGTAATGGAACTTTATAATCCTGTTATACTTAACTATAACAAAGGAATTATTCTTCAAACAAAAATAAACCAGCCAGCATCCTATGCATAAGAAAATAGCTTTATTAAACGGAGATGGAATTGGGCCCGAAGTAACAGCACAATCAGTAAAAGTCTTAAATGCAATTGCATTGCATTACAAACACCAGTTCGATTTTACAGAAGCATTCATTGGCGCAGATGCTATTGATAAAACAGGTACTGCATTACCTCAGGAAACAATTGATGTATGTTTAGACAGTGATGCCGTTTTGTTTGGTGCTGTTGGCCATCCAAAGTATGATAACGATCCCTCAGCAAAAGTTCGTCCGGAGCAAGGAATACTTGGTATTCGTAAAGCATTACAATTGTTTGCAAACATTCGTCCTATAAAAATTTATCCTTCACTGCAGCATTTATCTCCGTTTAAACCAAAGCATTTAGATGGTGTTGATTTTGTTGTGTTTCGTGAATTAACCGGTGGAATCTATTTTGGCAAAAAACAAACCAGTGCAGATGGAAACGCTGCCAGTGATGAATGCAGTTACAGTCGTGAAGAAGTAGAACGCATTGCACATAAAGCATTTCAATATGCACAGAAAAGAAGAAATAAAATTACACTGGTTGATAAAGCAAATGTATTGGAAACCTCAAGGCTTTGGCGCAAGATTGTGCAGGAAGTGGCTACTCAATATAATGATGTTACAGTTGATTATATGTTTGTTGATAATGCAGCTATGCAGATTATTATCAACCCCAAACAGTTTGATGTGATCCTTACTGAAAATTTGTTTGGAGATATTATCAGTGATGAAGCAAGTGTATTAAGTGGTTCGTTAGGAATGTTGCCTTCAGCATCTGTAGGAAATAAAACTGCTTTGTTTGAGCCCATCCATGGTTCTTATCCGCAGGCGGCAGGAAAAGATATTGCCAATCCAATTGGTTCTATATTATCGTCGGCTTTAATGCTTGATCATTTTGGATTACATGCTGAAGCAGAAGTAATTCGTGCAGCAATTGACTGGACTTTGCAAAACAGTTTTGTTACTAAAGATATTGATCCGGTAAATTTTTATTTTACAAGCACCATTGGTGATTTAATCAGCGATTATGTGAGTGGAAAAATTCCGGGTTCTATACATAAAGAAAA
>DAIOWB010000286.1:0-3560 GCA_036758725.1 Lacibacter sp. | reverse complement strand
TTATACTCCGGCCATCCTGCTAATCGGATAAGAAGTATTACAAAAAGAATAAACAGAAACATCGGCCAATACATCTTGTTGTTTTCTTCAACAACATCAGTATTGTATTGGATTGGTAATTGATGAATGGCAACAAACATCATGAGCATACCGCCCAGGCTGAATAGCATTTGCAATAGAAAATAAACGGGCAATTGAAAGGATAGGATTTGGATTTTAGTGTTCAATATTGGTAGTAACTCTACAAACAATCCGTTATGATGGGTAAAACCATCCCACAGAATATGAGTGAGTACACCGATAATAACAGATAATATTACTCTCCATTTATTTTCTGCTGCAAACTTGTTCCAGTTAAAATTCAGGTGTTGATTAAAACGGTTACGGTAATAGGTTGGCAGGTTTGCTATCAATAAATTTCTGAGCAAACCATGAAATAAAAAACAAAATACAAGCGCCACCGGCACATCAAATAAAATAATTCCCAACCAGCTGTGCCCGATGTTTTCCACTTCTCTTAACTGGAAGAAGAATTCAAAGTCGGGCACCATACTCCCGGCAATCAAAGCAGTTAATGAAAACCTTTTTGATTTGCTGAGTGGAAGTATTATGGCTGGATGTGCTAAGGTGAATGGCATACGGTTATATAAAATAGGGATTAATAAATTTTATCAGCAAATACCTGGCTTTCTTTCATGTCATTAATAATTGAAGAAACTTCTCTCATATTTGCATTTTCTTTCAACAGATAATCGAAAGAACCATATTTCATGGCGTCAACAGCCACACTTAAATCTTCATGAGCTGTGCAGAAAACCACTCCAATACGGGGATAGTATTCTTTAATTTTTTGAAGAACTTCCAAACCATCAACATCTTCCATCTGGTAATCTAAAAATACCATGGCAGGGTTGAGGTGCAGGTTGTTGATACAATCGGTACCGTTGCTGAATGTTACAATGTTTGTGTAACCAAGGTCGCTGAGCATTTGAGTTAACATACCAGTCCAGAACTGGTCATCGTCTACAATAAAAATTCGTTTGTTTGTTTTCATGAGTATTGATTTTGGCATGATTGAACGAAAGGAATGCCAGAAATTAAACTCCTAATTATCAGCTACTTATGATTTGTTAAGAAGTGCTTTTATTCCAACTACAGGATCATTATTCCAAAAAATAGAATTCAATTTGAATGATTATCTCATCGGAGCCAAATAAGCATGTTAAAAAGCAACCTATATATAGTAGAACTTAAAAATAGAAATCAGGAAGAAGCCGTCCTTATCTTTGCGGCCCATCAGAACAGTTTATAAAAAAAAGCGCAATGAAGGTTTTTAAATTTGGCGGAGCCAGTGTAAGCAACCAGGAAAAAATTAAGAATGTTGGAAGAATTGTTCAGCATTTTCAGGGAGAGAAAATGATGATTGTTATTTCCGCTATGGGAAAAACAACCAATGCTCTTGAAAAAGTGGTAGATGCATTTTTTAAAGGAAATAAAGAGGAGGCATTAACACTTTTCCGTGCAGTGAAGTTGCAACACCTTGATGAAGCCAAATATTTACTGGTTACTCATTTCAATCCGTTGATGGAGCAATTCAATAATTTTTTTACCGAAGTAGAATGGTTGTTACACGACAAACCAGTTCGGGAATATGATTATTACTATGATCAGATTGTTTGTATAGGTGAGTTGTTAAGTACATCCATTGTAAGTGCTTATTTAAATGAAATCGGAATAAAAAATCAATGGTTGGATGTGAGAGATATTTTCAGAACAGATGATAATTTCCGTGATGCAGCTATTGATTTTGAATTTACACAACAACAAGTAAACACACAGGTAAAGGTTTTGTTTGATGAATTTGACATTATCATCACCCAGGGTTTTATTGGTTGTACCGATGAAAATGAAAGCACCACGCTGGGAAGAGAAGGAAGTGATTATTCAGCAGCTGTGTTTGCCAATATGCTTGATGCAGAGAGTTTGTCTATTTGGAAAGATGTGAAAGGTGTAATGAATGCAGATCCCAAACAATTTCCCGATGCCCAGTATATAGAAGAACTGAATTATGATGAAGTAATAGAGATGGCTTACTATGGCGCACAGGTAATTCATCCTAAAACAATTAAACCTCTGCAGAACAAAAATATACCCATGTATGTAAAGTGTTTTGCAGATGCTACGTTGCCCGGCACCGTTATTCATAATCAACTGGTAAAAAATTTACCCCCCATTTTTGTTTTAAAAGAAAACCAGGTGTTGCTTCATTTACATACCAAAGACTATTCGTTTATTGGTGAAGAACCCATGAGTGAGTTGTACCGGATTTTAGCCACTCTTAAAATAAAGCCCAACCTCATTCAAACACATGCAGTGAGTTTACAAATGTGTTTAGATGACCGGATTGATAAAATTGAAAAACTGGCTTTAGCTGCTTCTCAGACTTTTGAAGTGCAGGTTGAAAAAGGATTGACACTTTTAAGTATCCGTCATTACAATGATGAATTGGTTAAAAAAATGACTTCAGGAAAAACTATTGAGCTGAAACAACAAAGCCCCGACACCATTCAGATATTAATGCTTTAATATTATTGTTTGATTATTTTTCCAATAAACAACTCTTCGTTTTTATTCAATTGAATAGTATACATACCGGCTGTAAGTGAAGTTAGTTTCAAAGAGATGGTTGATTGACTGCTGCTCATCATCATTTCTTTTTGCATCACCTGTTTACCCGTGAAGTCAAAAACAGAGATAGATACTTTGCCAGTTGTACTTCCTGGTAATTGAATATTCAAATCATCAGCTACAGGATTAGGATAAATATTTAAACGTTGTACTTTTATCCGGTCAAAAAATAATTGACTTGTATATTCTGTTTTTCTTGATTTTGAAACAACCTTCAAACGATAAATGGCAGGGAATTCATTTGACTGATCAATATAATTTTGAAATCCATCAACAATCTGACTATAAAGTTTGATTACTTTAAATGAACCTTGTGCTGTTTTTTTCTCCTGTCTTATTTCTGCAACCGAAGATGCATCTTCTACTTTCCATTTTAATTCAACAGCATTGTATAAGCGCTTGCCATACCATTCAGTAATATTTATAGCTTTCAGAATGTCGCTTTCAAACTTTACTGCTCCTTCAACCGGAATAAAACCAGGTTGCACATTACCATCTATCCCCTTAGTTGCCCCATTGGGTAATCCTCTGCATGCCGGGTTATAACCAGGAATAATTTTTACTATTCCACTGGCCCCACCTGCTGCACTTGAAGTAACATTTGCTGGTAATACAGATTTTGACCATACAACTCCACCACCGCCACCGCCACCCGGACCAGAGCAAAAATTTTGAAATCCAACTTTACTACCATCAGCACCTTTTGCTTCAACGTTTAACGAAGTTGTGAAAGAAGGAACATTTAAAAGAACATTACCTCCGGCTCCACCACCGCCACCCCCATCTCCATTTGCTTCAGTTGATCCCAGTGCAGTGTTAACCCCTTGTATTCCATTTGCTCTTATGGAATACCCGTTACCAATAAGCTCATT